>CAIWMA010000322.1 GCA_903913645.1 uncultured Bacteroidales bacterium
CTGTTGGTGGTTGAACCTAACCGGCTTCTGCACCGGTTTTACCTTAATGCCGGCTTACCAACCAAAGGCGAAATATATGGTGGATGGGAAAGTGACGGACTTTCGGGACACACACTTGGTCATTACCTTTCGGCGTGCGCATTGTTTTATGCCAATACCGGGAATGTTGAGTTTAAAAACAGGGTTGATTACATTGTTTCCGAACTGGCACTATGCCAGGTTGCCCGCAAGACTGGATATGTAGGAGCTATTCCAAACGAAGATACCCTTTGGGCAAAAGTTTCGCGCGGCGAAATTAAAACAGGTGGTTTCGACCTCAATGGAGCCTGGTCGCCCTGGTACACCGAACATAAAATAATGGCCGGTCTGGTGGATGCTTATCTTTATTGCGATAATGAACAGGCATTAAAAGTTGTAACCGGCATGGCTGACTGGACCGGAAATCTGATGAATAAACTTACCGAAGAACAGCGCCTCAAAATGCTCAACTGCGAGTATGGCGGAATGCAGGATGTTCTTGTAAATATTTATTCAATCACAGGCAATAAGAAATACCTTGATCTTTCGTATAAATTCGATGACGATTTTATAATGGGACAACTTGCCAAAGGCATCGATCCGATGGCCGGCAAGCATTCAAACACCAATGTTCCTAAAGCAATTGGCGCTGCCCGCAGGTATGAACTTACAAACGGTTCTTCGGATCATAAAATTGCTTCGTTTTTCTGGGAAATCATGGCCCATCACCAGGCATATGTAATCGGTGGAAACAGCAATTACGAATACCTCGGCGAACCTGATAAACTTAACGATCGCCTGAGCGACAACACTTGTGAAACCTGCAATTCGTATAATATGCTCAAGCTGACAAGGCATTTGTTCACCTGGGAGCCCAACAGCATACTCTTCGATTTTTACGAGCGCACACTTTATAATCATATTCTTTCTTCCCAGAATCCAGAGGATGGAATGATGTGCTATTTCACCCCGCTTCGCATGGGAACCCGCAAGGAATTCAGCGACCAGTTCAATACATTTACCTGTTGCGTGGGAAGCGGCATGGAAAACCACAGCAAATATGTGGAAGCAATTTATAACGAAACTGCAGCTGGCGATCTGTTTGTCAACCTTTTTATTCCTTCGGAACTGAACTGGAAAAAACGAAACGCAACTGTAAAGCTTGAAACCGGTTTTCCTTACAACAACAAAGTTAATCTGAGCTTGAAGCTCAAAAAGAGCCAGGCTTTTACAATCCTAATCCGTCAGCCTGAATGGTCAAAGGCTGGAATTACAGTTTCTGTAAATGGGAAATCTGTAAAAGTCACTCCAAATGCATCTGGTTACCTGGCAATAAACCGGAAGTGGAACAATAGTGATAAAATTGAAATTACTCTTCCAATGGATCTTCATATCGAATCCATGCCCGACAATGCCGACCGTATCGCTTTTCTGTATGGACCGATAGTTTTGGCTGCCGATCTTGGCGATTCACTTCCCGATCCTGTTTTCGGAACCCCGGTTTTGCTTACTGATAACAGGAATATCAAAGATTGGGTGAAGCCTGTTGATCTTAAAACCCTGACGTTCGAGACACAAGGTATTGGTCAGCCTAAAGATATTACGCTTAAGCCATTCTACACTTTGTATAATAAGTATTACAGCGTGTATTTCGACTTTTTCACAAAAGCAGGATGGGTAGCCAAACAATCTGAATACGAGGCAGAGAAGAAACAGCAGCAGCTTATCGAAGCCCGAACCATTGATAATTTCCGTATCGGTGAAATGCAGCCCGAGCGCGATCACAACCTGGTTGCCACTGAGAAATCGTACGTTGATATTGCCCTTGGCCGAACCGGACGCGAAGCCCGGCGTGAGAATAATTTTTCGTACACCATGAAAGTTAATCCGGGCGCTGCTAACATTTTACTTCTCACTTATATTGGTGATGATAAGGATCGCAAATTCGATGTACTGGTTGACGGAGTAAAAATTGCCTATGTTGAATGGAACGGTGGAACCACAGGCAAATTCTATGACAATGAATACATAATTCCCGCTGACGTGATTGGGAATAAAACTTCGGTAACCGTTAAGATTGATGCATGTCACGGTAAAACAGCCGGAAGAATTTTTGGCTCCCGTATTCTGAAAAGTGAAAAGTAAAATTACCTCATCAATAATTTTAAACTTTTTCTGCTATGGCTGTAAATAGAAAAGATTTTTTGAAAAAAGCCTGTATAACCGGTGCTTGTTTGTGTGGTTTTGGTGGAATAGCTTTTGCTAATGATGTTGAAGATGAACTCATTTCAAGGGATTCCGAACCAGATCCGGGAAAACATCTTATACAAGGGTGGACTGCTAACCTTTTAGCAAACCTCAATTCAGAAATTGAACCGGAAAAGTTCAGGAATCTGATTAAGAAGAATGCTGTCATTCATTTCAACGAATTGAAAATGAAGGATATGCTTAAAGACTTCATTGGAAATCCTGATAAATTTATTGCCTTTATCTCTGAAAAATGGGGCTGGAAAATTGAATTCGATAAATCAGCCGGAGTACTGATTGCCGATGAAAATAAAAGCTATTGCGTTTGTCCCATGGTAAACCAGGATGAAAGAATTGGTTCAGCAGTAATGTGCAATTGCTCTGAAGGATTTGCCGAAAAAATGTTTTCTGAAGTATTCGGAAAACCGGTGAAAGCGGAGGTAATTTCATCAGTTTTAAAAGGAGATAAAAGCTGCAAATACAAAATTACTGTCTAACAAGTAGTATATGCCATCTATATTTTAAAGAATACATCCCAATTCTAAAAACAAAAAATTAATGAAAACAAAAATTATCCTGTTTGCTGCTCTGTTCGTGGTATTTACTCAAGGTGTCTCCGCTCAAACGAAGTTGACATCAGCAATGCTAAATGAGTTTGAATTCCGCAACCTTGGCGCTTATCGCGCCGGTGCATGGGTTTCGGCCATTGCCGTTCCCGAAAATCCCGGTGAAAAGTACAAATACACTTTTTTTGTAGCCGGGCGAAATGGCGGCGTTTGGAAAACCGTAAATTA
>CAIWMA010000323.1 GCA_903913645.1 uncultured Bacteroidales bacterium
ATGCAATGTCATTAAACTGCTGATCAACAGAAATTACTAATCCCAGGCTATCCGTTTTAACATCAACATTTATTTTGCCTGGTTTCAATGATTGTTCTCTCCAGATCGCACAAAGGGTTGGCATTGAATTTCCCAGGTCGTTATCAGTTGGAGCGCGCCAGAAATTAGGCAGGGGGCCTTTTGCCAGCAATTCTGTTCCCTTAAACTTATAGGAACTTATCGTCCCTTTTTGCGTATCAAATTTTATTGTGAATCCATTTCCTGACACCACAATTCCCTCTATGCTTTGCTCATATTTTGGGGCTGTTATTAACCTGGACAATAAAGGCATAGCGTCCTTTTTTATCAGGAACTGATCATGTGCTACAACAAATCCTGAAGGTAATAAGGGTTGGTTTTCTTTTAATTGGGTGTAGAAATTGATAAAATATTCAACTCCCGCCTTTGTTGTAAGGTCACTGAAATCAAGAGTAATCAATTTATACGACTGAGGCTGAAGCGAAGAAATATTAAGGTTCTCTGTTTTTATAACTTTCCCTTCAGCTGTTATGGTATAATAAATTTTGTAGCTGCTTAAGTCAATAAAATCGTGACGGTTAATTACTTCGAACTTTCCTTTTGATGCATCAATGGCCTTAAAGTTTATATTCTGATACACTTTTTGCACTTCATACGCATGTGGATGGAACAGCCTGTCGGAAGTAATAAGTCCATTGACGCAAAAATTGGAATCGTTTTTTACACCCACATAACCAAGGTCACCACCATAAGCAAACCATTTAGTTCCGTCTTCGCGTTTTTTGATAATCGTCTGATCGACCCAATCCCAGATAAATCCGCCTTGCATATATTTTGTGGCATAAATCACATCCCAGTAATCAGCCAGGTTTCCTTCGCTGTTACCCATTGCATGGTCGTACTCACATAAAATCAGGGGACGGCTCTGAGGCTTTGAAGCGTAGTCTCTGAGAAAATCCAGATTTTTATACATCGGGCAAAAAATATCAGTATGCGCATTGTACCAAGCTTCCTGATACTGAACCGGACGCGTTTGATCAAAGGCTTTCATCCATTTGTACATGGCAACAAAGTTCCTTCCGTCGCCCGACTCATTGCCCATCGACCAGATAATAACCGAAGGATGGTTAAAATCGCGTTTCATCATTCGCTCTGCTCGGTCGAGATAGGCTGTTTCCCAGGCAGGATTATCCGTAATTGGGGCAAAACCATCTGGTTGATTTTCCATGCCATTGCATTCGAGGTTTGCCTCGTCGATCACATAGAACCCAAACTCATCGCATAAATCATAAAATCGTGGATTGTTAGGATAATGGCTGGTGCGAACAGCATTGATATTCAGTTCTTTCATCATTCTGAGGTCTTCACGCATCAAAGCTTCAGAAATCCCCCGCCCCGTGTATGGATCATGTTCATGACGATTTACTCCTTTAAAATATACTGCAACGCCATTTACAAGAAATTGTGAGTTTCGGATTTCAATTTCACGGAACCCTACCTTTTGCCTTACTACCTGCTGGCATTTGCCAAATTTATCGTACAATGTAATCAATAAAGTGTATAATCCAGGTGTTTCTGCGTTCCACTTTTTTACCGAAGACAGCGTAGTTTTAAAACTTGCCTTAAGTTCGCCTTTTAATACTCTTTTTTGCTCTGTAAACACTTGCTTCTGTGCAGGATCCAGCAGAGAAATAGATATGGAGCAAAAGTTTACTGAATCAGTATTTGCATCCGAAAGCTTAACATCCAAGCTGAAGTTACCAGTATGATAGTTATTAGTAAGACCAGCTGTTACCCTGATATCGTCAATTGAAACCTTTGGAACAGCCAGTAGGTAGGCATCGCGTTCGAGCCCGCTCACTTTCCACATGTCCTGGCATTCGAGGTAATCGCCATCAGTATATCTGAATAGTTTCCACGATAAAAGGTTTTTCCCTGGGTTCAGGTACTTAGTGATATCAAATTCGGCTGGAGTTTTACTGCCTTTCGCAAAGCCAACTTCGACGCCATTCACATATAAATACCCCGCTGATTTTATACTTCCGAAATGAGCGATAACCCTGCTCATTTGCCATGATGAAGGAATATCAATCCACTTCCGATAAATCCCAACCGGATTATAATCGTGAGGTACGAAAGGCGGATTAGCCGGGTAAGGGTAATCCACATCCGTATAGATAGGGGTGTCATATCCCATAAATTCCCAGTTTGAAGGAACCTGGATATCGCCCCAGTTTTTATCTGAAAATCTAGTGGTGACCCACTTCAAATCGAATTGATCCGGATTTTTAACAACATTAAATTTCCATGTTCCATTCAGCGATAAAAAGAATGGATTCTTATCCATTTCATTACGTTGAGCTGAAGCCTCATCAGGAAAAGGGATGAACCATGCCCTTGCCGGTAAACGGTTAACGCCATAAACAGATGGATTTTCCCAGTCGTAATTCGCTTTGATCTGGGCTTTAACGAATAAGCCAGAAAGGCAGAGTGTAACAAACAAAATATTCCTAAGAATTCTCATTAATATATTTATTATAAAGCATTTTATATCATGATAATAAAGACGAAAGTGTTTGATCAAGTGCAAAAACAAATTCATCGGCATTTGCCTTGTTAAAAGTGAGAGGTGGTTTTATTTTTAGTACATTATGAAGAGGTCCGTCTGTGCTGAGCAGAAATCCTTTGTCCTTCATCATTTCTACAACCTGGTCAATTTCAGGAGTGAAGGGATCAAGCGTTTCATTACTTCTGACAAGTTCGGCTCCTACGAATAGGCCGTGACCTCGCACGTCGCCAATAACAGGATATTTACTCATCAGTGATTTCAGACCTTGCTGCAGGTAGTCACCAACTTCCAGTGCATGAGGTTGTAGTTCTTCCTGCTCAATCACATCCAAAACTGCCATCCCGGTAGCCATCGAAACCGGGTTGCCGCCAAAAGTGTTAAAATATTCCATGCCATTGTTAAATGCATCAGCCAGTTTTTCGGTCATAATTACTGCAGCAAGCGGATGCCCGTTGCCCATTGGTTTTCCGAGCACTACCATGTCGGGTTCCACATCCTGAAGTTCAAATCCCCAGAATTTGTCGCCCACACGGCCAAATCCAACCTGGACTTCATCGGCTATGCAAATGCCTCCGGCTTCGCGAACGATCCGATATACTTCTTTTAAATATCCATGTGGAAGCGGTATCTGCCCGCCAACACCCAGCAAGGATTCGCAGATAAAGGCAGCGGGTTTTTTATTGTCTTTTGCCAGTTGCCCGATTACCCGATCGGCATCAGCGGCATATTTTCTACCTGCATCCGGATCGTTATATTTGTATGGGCCACGATAAAGATCAGGGTTAAGAAGCTTATGAATATAGGGCTTTTGTCCCGATCCGCCGGGGCTGTCAAACTTGTACGGACTGAGTTCCATGGCCACAGTAGAAGTGCCATGATAGGCATGATCGAGAACAATTACATCCTGCTGTTTGGTGAAATGCCTGCTGATGCGTATGGCCAGGTCATTGGCTTCGCTGCCCGAATTGGTAAAATAACAGACTTTGAGATTGGAAGGCAATGTCTTCAAAAGTCTTTTGGCGTAATCAACAATACTATCGTGAAGGTATCGGGTATTGGTATTAAGTGTGGAAACCTGCTTCTGCATGGCTTCAACCACAACCGGGTGGCAATGACCTACATGGCTGACATTATTTACACAATCAATAAATGTATTTCCGCAATCGTCGTAGAGATATTGGAAAGCTCCTTTTACAATTTTAAGGTGTTTATCATAACCAATACTTAAATTACGGCCTACAAATTGAAGCCGTTCTTTTTCAAGATCAGTCCTTTTCTTCTCTGCATCATTTTCCGGCTGAATATTACAATTTTCAGTAAAAGCCAGCTCAGCTTTCACCGGGCTTACCCTGAGCCATTTGAAAATCAACTCCCAGGCGGGTTTTTCGGTAATAAAATGGTGTTCGTTATAGCTGGTAATGCTATGCTGGTAAGCAGAATTTGTAACACTTATACACAAACGAGCTGCAATGAGGTAATAAAGAATAGTTAATTCATCTGTCGACAACTGCAATTGAGTATTATAACCTTTCACCACCTGGGCAGCCGTAGCAAGCGGATCATCAGCTCCAAGCATGGCATAGGTACATGCAATCGCAAGATTATTGATCCTGTGGCTGTATACCATATCTCCAAAATCAATCAGCCCACAGATACGGTTGTTATCCACTAGCAGGTTGTAATCATTGGCATCATTATGAATGCAGTATTTCGGCAGTTTATTAAGTACAGGTAATGCAATAATCCCGAACTGCTGAAGGAAATAATGAGCTATCCTTCGTTTCTCATGATCGAGGATAAACCGGAGATTTTCCATTGCATCACCTGCATGTGAAATATCCCATGAATAATCCCTGTGAACAGCCGGATGTGCATAGTTAGTAAGTGCATTATCCATCTTCCCTAAAAAGCTGCCCAGGTCAAATAACAAATCATTGCTCTTGGTTTCGCAATCTACCCAGAATGTTCCTTCCAGGTAAGTGAGTATCCGGATATAGTAATTAACATCATCTTTTACTATCTGAGTAATAGAAACGCCCTCTCTGTTTGGAACGCATTGCTGAAATTCAGACGCAACTATTGATTTTGAAAGATGTTTCAATGCCTGGATCTGGGCATCAAGGAAATGTATTCCATGGGAATCGTTTGCCACTTTCAGGATGTAATTTTTACCATCTGTAGCCGTAAGCAGGTAATTTGCTTCGTCGTAACCGTTCAGCGGCTCAACCTGGCATGTAAGAGCGTAATACTCCCGTGCAAACTCTGCAATTTCCTCAGTATTGAAATAATGATAATCCATAGCATTTCAGATGTTAGTTTTTTGATGTTGACTTAATGCCGGTTTTGTAAAAGCAGTATCCGGTTTTTAAGGGAAAGTTAAGAATTATACCCTTATTTGAAAATAAATCCTATTTAAGTCCAGGAATAATATACCCCGTCGAGGCGATTAAGTTACAAAGTTATATGTACTGATGTTGAAGCCAGGATAATTCATCAAAAAGAATGTTTATGATACTTTGTACAAAGAGAAAACTGGATCTGAAAACCCTGAAACGGTTTTCAGATCCAGAAACTTTTACCATTAGTATCCGTCGTTTTGATTCAACTTGGTATTCGTGTTCTTCTCGTAGGCCGGTATTGGGAAGAGGTTATGTTTTGGCTCAATATAGTTGGATACAAACGGTTTATTGTGTGCTGTAAGAGTTGTTTTTATCGACTCTTTGGCAGTAGTACCTTTATTCCAGCGGTACAGGTCGAACCAGCGGATACCTAATTCCATTGAGAGCTCAGCGGGTCTTTCATGATGTCTGATCTGTGTTCTTAAGCTTTCCTTTGACAAGGTAAGCGGGAGATCGGCTGCATGGGATCTTTCGCGAACGATATTTACCTGATCAATGGCAGCTGAAGTCTGGCCAGTTTCATTGAGAGCCTCAGCATACATAAGCAACACATCAGCGTAACGCATTAGATGGATATTTGTGCCAATGTAGTTCTGCCTGTCAACAGCATAACTGAACTTTTTGAAATAAGGACGATCGCCACCCAACGCCTTAAAATCTTCGAAAGTAACGCTTTCTTCAGTATCGAGATTATACATGCTGCTTTTGGGATCATCAAAGAATATGGAAGCATAAACCCGGTCCGAGTAGGATCCATCGCTTTTCTTATCATTCTTAAGTTCTGACACAATCCAATCTGATGGGTAAAAAAGTTCCCAGCCACCAAGTTCATAGGGCACACCTTCGAAGTTGATAGGAACCCTTTCGTCATTTCCGTTCGACCTGTCGGCACTGAACTGTATCTCAAAAACCGACTCCATTCCGTTTTCGTATGATCCGTCAAACACCTGGCTGTAATCAGGAACCAGGTCATAGACCTTAGCATTCACCACTTCGGCAAACTTATCCTTGGCTGAAGCCCATTTTTCTTGTGCCAAGTATACTTTGCCAAGGAATGATTTGGCAGCCCATTTTGTCGCCCTGCCTGCGTTTGCGTCATCCCAGTTTGAGGGAAGTTTGCTTTCGGC
>CAIWMA010000324.1 GCA_903913645.1 uncultured Bacteroidales bacterium
CAAATCTCGAAGCCCGGTACGATACACTCCGAAACCAGGTGAATCCGCATTTCCTCTTCAACAGCCTGAATACATTGTTGATGCTGGTTAATGAAAATCCTGTTGCGTCAAAATACGTGGAAAGCATTTCGGAAATTATGCGTTACATGCTGCAATCGCAGGATAAGGAAGCGGTATTGTTACGTGATGAGTTAAAAATAGCCCGCGACTATATTTTCATCCAGCAAAGCCGGTTCGGGGATAAACTGCAGGTTGAATTCGATGTTCCTGAGAAATATTACCACAATGCCATTCCTCCTTTAGCCTTGCAGATGCTGCTTGAAAATGCAATTAAACACAATGTGGTTTCGAAGGAAGATCCGTTGAAAGTAAGGGTTTATATGCAGGACAGCCTTTTTATTGTGATAGAAAATACGATGAAGGCGAAAATTGATAAGGATCCTTCAACTGGCGTTGGCCTTGAAAATATCCGGAACCGGTATATTCACTTAACCGGAAAAGATATTATTGTGAAACAGGAAAATGGTAAATTTGTGGTGATGCTGCCCTTGTTTGAGAAGTCGATATAAAAAGTTTGAGGGTTTCACGTTTCAATATCTCACGTTGGGGCGGACCCTGGAGTTGAAGTGCCAGGTTCCCAAACGCAACAATGGAAAGGTAATAGTTATAACTTACAGTTAGTTGCAACCTAAAGGCAAACCGTTACTATGGATATAAAAATTATTATAATTATTGCATTCTCCTATTTATATGGATTCTTTGAGGTTTTCATGAGTTTAAGGCAAAAACAAAAGCGGGAAAAGGAGATTGTTAAGTCAGGAGATAAAGCGAGCATCTGGATCCTCTCAGTTTTTATCGGAATTGGGTATCTTCTTTCCTTCAGTATTGGGGCTACAAAAATTGGAAGAATTTATCATTGGGATATATTCTTTATAATTGGTGCAATATTGACAATTGTCGGATTAGCAATCAGAATAAAATCAATTTTAACTCTGAAACAATACTTCACCTATACAGTGACAGAAATTGAAAATCATGAACTGATTGAAACAGGATTATATAAAAGCATCAGGCATCCCGGATATTTAGGGCAATTAATTATTTTTGTAGGTATATCAACCTCATTATCAAACTGGTTATCTATTCTGTTAATGATGACTCCGGTATTGCTTGGATACATTTACCGGATAAATACTGAAGAACGATTTATGACTGAACAGTTTGGACAAAAATATGTTGATTATCAAAAAAGAACCAAAAGACTGGTTCCAATGTTATATTAAGATTAGACAATGCTAACAGCAGAATAAAACGCGAATTCAGCTACTACCATATTCTCCATTTTCCTTAATTCCTCATCTGAAAAAACTGACATACGGACTACCGCACCTGGAACATTAATTTAAGAAAAACTACTCTTTCCATGAAAATACTGATAGTTGAGGATGAAGAACTTGCTGCCGAACGACTTGCCCAACTGGTAAAAGAAATAGAGCCTGGTGCAGAAATTTACGGACCGATTGATACAGTTATGGCAACATTGTCGCATCTTAAACAGCATAGAGATTACGACCTTATTTTACTTGATATTCAGCTGGCTGACGGGAAAAGCTTCAGCATTTTTGAAGATTTCGAAGTGGTAACACCCGTTATTTTTACCACCGCTTACGATGAATATGCATTGCAGGCTTTCGAACTCAATAGTATTGATTATTTGCTCAAACCGGTAAACCGTGAAAAGCTAAAATCATCATTGGAAAAATTCAGGAAACTGAAAGAATATTACGGAGAAGGCAATCCCAACAACCAGCTTTACGAAATGATACGCAACCTGAAAACACCCGAAAAATCAGCGTATAAAAACAGGTTCCTTATCAATAAAGGTGATGCAATGATACCGGTAAAGATTTCGGAAATCGCCTCCTTTTATGCTGAAGAAAAAGAAGTGTTTTTGCTTACCAACGATAACAAGCGTTTCATTATTCCACATACCATAGAGGAATTATCCGAGAACCTCGATCCAAAACTGTTTTTCAGGGTGAACCGGCAATTTATCGTTTCAATTGAAGCCATCCATAAGGTGCACAATTATTTCAACTTCAAACTCAAAGTTGAACTCAATGCTGATCCAAAGCTGGAAATTATTGTAAGCCGCCCGAAAGTAACCGCATTCAAATCATGGATGAACGGCGAACAGATTTAAGCAATTCCTTTGATGCCCTTAGTGCCTCCTTGGTTTTATTGATCTCTATTCGTCCACAACAAACTCCACAGTATAGCGC
The DNA here is from genome assembly GCA_903913645.1 of uncultured Bacteroidales bacterium. Classification (GTDB taxonomy): domain Bacteria; phylum Bacteroidota; class Bacteroidia; order Bacteroidales; family UBA4417; genus UBA4417. The sequence goes on from CAIWMA010000324.1 coordinate 2,283, forward strand.
GGAGTGCTCTCAAACTCAGCCGATTTTTCGTCCAATGTATTGGTGATTTTAATGCGCGTCGGATCAATCTGTTTTTCTTTAACAAAATAATCCAGCACCATTTTATTGCGAATGGCAAACAATTTGTCTATCTCCTGTCCAAGCACCTGGTCTCCAATTAATTTTTGGCACTTTATCTGGCTTGGCAGACCCGAAACATCTTCGGGAAGCAATTGCTGGTTTAGCCAGAGGTTGAACAGCGAATCCAGATTTGAAATAGCTTCAATGGCTTTATAATCCTTTGCTACCAGGCTGTCCTTCGGCGATTGCATAATTTTCGTTTTGTAATACATTCCTTTTGCCAGCGACAAGGCCAGCAATTCTTTTTCGCTTTGGTGGCTGGCAACCTGTATCATCGCTATTTTCAGCGAAGGTTTATCCGAAAGAGCCTTACTGATCATGTCGAGACTCTTCATCTGCCTGGAATCAAATTGTTTCTGCAGGTAATCGAAGCGGACGTATTTAATATCTTCCTCATTTCCACCAAAAGCTTTTGCCAGCAGGTCGAAAGGCGCTGTTGCGGCTTTCACTACCAGGTTTTTAACAATCTGCCAGATTACTTTGCCAAATTTATATGTCGGATCTTTTAAATCACCTTCAACCGGAATATCAAGATCAATATTGCCTTTCCTGTCGGTAAGTATGGTAATAGCTAGCCGGAGCGGCATTTCATATAAACCAATACCTTTAAGCTTACGGCTTACTTCAATCTTCTTAATGCTCATTACATTCGTACTTTTCAGTTTGCCATTGTGTATGGTGTTGGTGCTGGTGTAGAAAAGCATGCCTTCAACAAAAGCATGTGCCACATAAAATTTAGAGTATGGATTAAAATCGGAAATCCGCATTTTTTCAATGTTATAGTTAATCGACATGTTCATGTAATCCCTAGGATCAAAGGCCAGGTGCGCTTTAAGTTTCCCCGAACGGTTTGCCAGGCAGCTCATATCGAAAGTGATGCTGTCACTTTTCGAACTGATTCGGCCGGAACTCATCTCCAGGTTTTCGAGATCGTAAACAAACTTATCTTCAAGAGTATAATCTTTGTACACAATATGCCCGTTGTGCATTAAAACATCTTTGGCCGTGTAATTGCTAATCACGTAATCCTTGCTTATTTCTTTGATATATCCGGCCATGATAGTGAAAGGATTGGAATAGTCTACCTCATCCACTGCTAAAGCTGTATCAGCAACTACCGTTCCGGATGGTACCATGATATTGGTAAAATTGTCGCTTTTGGCGTAATATTCGAAAAGCAGGTAAGGATTTTCGAGGCTGATCTCCCCAAAATTATAGATATTGCCAGCCACGTCCAGGGAATCAATCGCAATAGCGAAATCTTTCCACGAAGCTACCGTAACTTTTTTTTCATCATCGATCCTGAAATCTGCAAGTGAAATATCTCCTTTGATGGCAACAGCAGCGGGAACATCAAAATCACCTTTAATCAGAAGTTTGCTGCTCAGCAGGCCTCCAAAATAGGATGTTTTTACATAATCCTTCAAATAAGGTTTAAGCAGCTGAAGATCCAGTTTTTGAACATTGGCCGCTAGCGAGTAGGATAAGGAATCGAGGTTCAGAGTAAGTCGTGCATCAGCTGCTCCGCCCGATTTGAACTTAAATTCTGTTGCTGCATTAAGCACAGGTGAGTTCCAGACCAGCAAAGGGCAGCCAAGTTTAACTTGCTGCAATACAATTTCATTGTTCATCACCTTATCCCGGTATGTAATGGTTCCACCGGAAATTTCCATCTTTTCGACGCGATATCTTGTAGGTTCCGAAGGCTTTTCCGGCTCTTTTTTTGTAGTATCGACGGCTGTGAACCGCTTTACCAGGTCGTCGAAGTTAAAATGATTCCCGGTTTGCTCAATGACCACATTGGGCGTGATGATCTGAATGGTATTAATTCTATATTCACCTTTCAGCATCGGCAATACGCTTATATCTGTAAATATTTTACCCGCACTGAAAAACACGGCATTGCTTTTCGCTTCGTAAACCTTCAGATCTTTAATTGTTACATTACATTTCCAAAGATTTATAAATAAACGGTTCATCGTAATCTTACGGCCGGTCCATTCAACACTGTTTTTTTCAATTTCATATTTTGCCACGGGCGAAATGCCAAAGAAGACAGCCAATAAAATAATGAAAACACTGATGAGTATTGCCGTTGTAATTTTCCTGGGTTTAAATCGCATTGCACTGAATGTTAATGTGTTAAACTATATAATGTTGCTGTGAAATCAAGAGAACAAATATCCTAGAGAACAAATAGCAAATTTACCGGTTTTTACCGCACTATCAGTAGCCTGATTCTTTTAATATTTTAACAAAATAAAACGGCCTTTCCCCACGGCAATGCACTGATTTGAAATGTAAGAAAAAACGGCAAAAACCCCTTCTTCAGGTTGGGATTTATGCCGTTCACTCCAAATTAATAAAATTTAATTTTCTGCAGTCTTTTGCAGGGAATCTGATTCAGCCACAGGTGGTGGTTGCAGTTTTAATCCGGAAGTTGTCATAATATACTTTCCTTCCTCCCTGTCATTGTCAACAAAATCACTACCGTTAATTCTCCACAGAAGTTGATTGTCAATTACTACTTCTGTTTTAAGTGGTATGCCAACAATGATATCAAGTTTTTGGTAGCGCATCCCATCGCCCATCGGGAACATGAAATACGGATTTAGGGTTACAAGGGTGTCCTGTAATGCATACCTGTATGAGATTTGGCCGGCATAAACTGCCGCCTGCGACTCCTGCCATGCAGAAGCCGACTGAATCCGTGTCATAAAGAGACTGTCGGCTGGAACCGGTCTGACACTAAGCCCAATTTCGCCCAAAGCATAGGATTTATTCCCCGGGATGGTATCACCCGCCAGCGGCATAAAATACTGGTGAAAATCGTTTGGACCAGAAGCAATATGAATGTGTTTGCTTTTCATCAGAATGCTCTGCCTGTTTGTTTCTGAAGCTAATTTTTCCGAAGATTTTGCAAACTGGAAAATACTTCCTATACCTGTAATAATTCCGGCAACAAGCAAAAGCACAAAAACTATTATAATCTGCCAGCGCAGTGGCGGCCATTTGAGAAGTAGCCGCAATCCGGTGTATATCAACAACCCTGTAATTGCCAGTAAAAGTAAAATTAAAGAAATGTAGGCGAGCCACCTTACATCCGGGCCGGGAACAAGCCACTGCAAACCATTTACAACCGTGATAGTATCGAGTTGATATCCACCCATATTTATCTGATCCCGAATAAGAGAAGCCGCGCTGATGCCAAAAAACATTGCGATTACACCCAGCAGCATCGCCAGCCCAGCCAACCGGCCGAGTAATTGAAAAAGAAAAGTAAAAACCCTGGCTACTACTTCGGTTACAAAACGAATAAAAGTCCCAAAACTTTGCAATAGGCTATTGCCGGTTTTCTGAATACCCGAGCCGGCCGATGCAAGTTCATTCCGCAGCGTATTGATATTGATGCTTTGGCGTTGCATCTCAAGTTTTTCCGATGTGGTTTGGGCTGCAGGTAATATTAATCGTAATACAACATAAATAATAATGCCTATCCCATAAAAAAATGTTGCACCGGCAAATGCCAGCCTTACCCATATCGGATCGATATCAAACCAGGCCGCTATTCCGGCTGCTACACCACCAATCTGACGGTTGTCAGGATCACGGTAAAGTTTTCCGCGGGTTTTGATTCCCTGTGCCGGCCTTGGCTGCTCAGTTTCCGAATCCGAAAGCTGATCAGGTTCTCCCATACTGGCAATCACATCTTCTATATGTTTCAGGATAATGATCGGATTCCCGCTTTCTTTCTGCTGATCCAGGAGTTCTGCAATCCGCATCTCGATATCCGCTATTATTTCCTGGTATCCCTGTTCGGCTGCAAAGAAATTTCGCAAACGTGCCAGGTAATTATTGAGGCATTCGTATGCATCGTCGTCGATGTTAAAAATACGGCCGCCTATATTTACGGAGAAGTTCTTTTTCATTGTTCAGTAGTATTTGATGGTTGTGTTGAATCTGCTTGATTGTTAACGGCTACCAAGGCACTTACGGCGTTGACGAGTTCGTCCCAGCCCGAGCGGAGCTCCGACAGGAATGCTGTACCTTCGGGTGTAATCGAATAATATTTGCGGGGTGGACCCGAATTGGATTCTTCCCAGCGGTAACTGAGGAAGCCTTCGTTTTTGAGCCGGGTAAGGATAGGGTAAAGGGTTCCTTCCACCACGATAAGATGCGCATTTTTGAGCCGCTCGAGAATATCGGATGCATAGGCTTCGCGGCTGCTTATTGCCGCAACCACACACATTTCGAGCACGCCTTTCCGCATCTGTGCAATTGTTGAATCTGCTTTTTCCATGAGGAGATTATTTGAATGAAGCGACAAAGATAATACAATAAATAGTACTATGCAATACATAGTACTAAAGAATGCAATATTATTTTTGATATGTTTTATAACTAGCTGTTTATGAATAGTATAAATTATATTATTTATCTATAATTATTTCAATCATCTAATATTGAATGAGCTATTTC
>CAIWMA010000325.1 GCA_903913645.1 uncultured Bacteroidales bacterium
CAAAGTTATCCCAGCATACTTTCGAAATCGGATCAGGCATTTCCATCATCCATGGATTATTGGTATGCTGACCGTTGCCTAAAGCAATGGTTTCGTAAAATGCCAGTTCTAAATCTTCTGATTTTACTATAGCGACTTTGGCAGCAGCATCAGCAAGAGGCTGTGCTGAAAATGTAGGTTGGGCCGAAGCTAAAGGCAATTCAAAAACACCTTTTTGTAACGTATAATTCCAGAAATCAGCTCCAGAAGCATATTCAGATTGTTTTCCTTTATAATTATCCTGCCAGTATTGTTTCAGGTAAGCGTTATAAAGAACAGCACTTCCCGACCATTTTAAGAGGCTATCCTGTATCTGGCGGGTCCAGTAGATATTATTAATGGTAGGTTGTTGCAGGCTGTAAATTCCTTTTTTAGGTTCAGCATCGTTCCACGATTCCAGGAAATGATGATCAGGAGCAACAACTTTACATGCGTTAGAAGTTTCGTCTTTCACATTAGCTATACTAACTGAAAGTTCTACCTTTTGCAAGCCATCAAGTAATAATTTCGGATCACTGTAATTGTAAACAGGGTTAACATTGTAAAAGATAACAGCAGCTGTTTTACCTTCATTCATTTCTTTCACAAGACCAGCCATTTCTTCGTCAATACCTTTACGGATATTGAGCGAAGATGCAAAATCAATGGTGCTGCCATAATTCTGAAGCATCTGGTTAATTGCATTAACAACAACCTGGATGGAAACGTTATTAATTCCACAAACTACAATTGATTTGCCTTTAGCAGCAATTAATTTTTGAGCAAGTTTGGTTACATCAACAGCCGAGGTTGGAGCAGCGAATGTTGTTCCACCCGAAGCTTTGGCAATTTCATTATACAAATGTAAAATAACAGAAGCCTGTTCGCTTGGTTTAATCGGGAAACGGTAATCGGCATTGGCGCCGGTAAGCGACATACCGGATTCAAAAACCGTAAGTTGCGAAATGGTTCGTTTATCTTTATTCAGTCTGCGGCTGGCTGCAAAACGGCGTGTAAATTCAACCGGCATCAGCCATGTTCCTAGAAAATCGGTATCAAAACTTACAATTACATCTGCTTTATCAAAATAATAATCAGGTATGGTTTGTGAACCAAAAGTCAGATTATTAGCCTGGAGCAGTGCGGATGAAGAAACTGCATCGTAGGTAACATGTTTGGTAGTTGGATATTTTTTCTTAAACTCTTCAATCACCGATAGGGTAGAAGGACTGATAATAGTAGAAGTTACCAGGGCAATCGATTTGCCAGCTAAGGATGTGGCGGTAAGCTTAGAAATTACTTCATTATCAACCATATTCCATGTTGATTCTTTTCCGCCGATCATTGGTGCTTTATACCGTGCACCATCATCGTAAAGACTTAAAACCGAGCCTTGAACGCGGGCACTTGTTGAGCCATTGCTGATGGAAGAAAGCTCATTACCTTCTATCTTAATTGGCCGGCCATCACGTACTTTTACAAGTATCCCGTTATAATCCTGCCCATCGAAATAGGTTGAGGCATAATGATTTGCCATTCCAGGGGTTACTTCTTCCGGCTTATTCAGGTAAGGAATAGCCATATTAACAGGATTCTGACAGCTGGTCGCAATGGCTGCTGTGGCAAAACTGAATCCGCAGAATTTCAGGAAATTACGCCTCGATGAAGGCTTGCCGTCAATTTCTTCATCAATCAGGTCGAGCAGCGAACGTGATGCATCCACATCTTTCTGTCCGGGATTGATAACGGGCAGATTTGCTTGCTCTTCAAGGCTTTTCCAATATTTCTTTTCCATTTATATATTTGTAGTATAAAAGGTTCTTTTTAAAAATGATTATAAATTCCTGATCAATTCAAATCCCATTTTAGTAATGGCATTTTGCACAATCAATTCCACCCATGCGCTCAGCAGTAATTTTTTTACCGGCTTTGGCTTCATCGTGTATAGCTTTGAATGAATCGAAATATTTGTTCGATTTAAACTGAACTTCGGTCTGGCGGTGACAATTTACGCACCAACCCATCGACAGATCAGAATATTGTTTTACGAGGTCCATAGTTTCAACAGGACCATGGCAGGTCTGGCATTCTACTTTGCCGGCACCAACATGTTGAGCATGGCTAAAGAACACATGATCAGGAAGCTTGTGAATACGAACCCATTCAATCGGCTTCCCTGATTCAACAGCCCTGTATATTTTGCTTATTTCAAATTTCCCGGAACGCGCACCTGCTTTAACAACTTTATGACAGTTCATACAGAGATTTGCTGAAGGAATACCTGCTGATTTACTGTAAGTTGCTATTGAGTGGCAATATTTGCAGTCGATTTTATTCTGACCGGCATGCACTTTATGCGAGAACTTTATAGGCTGATCAGGCATATAATCTTTTGTTCGTCCCAGTTTTATACCTTCCTGGATAACCAACGTACCATGAACTCCCAGACCGGCAAGAATTACCAGCACATGAATTATCTTATATTTTACTTTTTTGAACCATATCAGATCAGCCAATGCTAATGCCATCAGTAATCCAAATAAGAGAAACAGCAATAATCTTGCAGGAAATATTTTTTCCCAAATCATCCCTTTTTTACCTACATCCGAAAGGAATGCCGAGATATCATAAATTTCCTTGTCTGAGAGCTGAAGTCCTTTGTGGGCCTCGGTCATTTTAGCCGACGTAGGTTCGCTCAATACCTGGTAAAGGTTGGTGCCATTGGGTTCTTGCCAGGCTTTGGCAAGGTCGACTGCTGATGGGTTAAAGTTTAATGAATCAGTAGCGATGAGGGCATGGCAGGAAGCGCAATTCAGCGTTGTCCCTTTTTCAAACGGAATTACGCCATTAAATAGTCTTTCTCCTCGTACAATTTCATCACGCCAGAAACCGTCCTTTTTTGTAATATCAACACTAACTTTCTTTGCTTCAGATGGTTTGTATGTTTCGATATAGGTGATCAACGCATCAAGATCAGCATCCGTTAAGAATTTATGATCCGGCATAGGGATTTTCATATTCTCGTTGAATACCTGAACGGCAGTTTTATCACCTGCTTTCACCATATCCTGTGAGCCAGGGATAAACTTCTTCATCCATTTTTTATCACGACGCTTGGTAACGTCTTTCAGACCAGGCCCAACCAACTTTTCCGCGGTGAGTTTGTGACAGATGGAGCAGTTTTTCTCGAAAATCTCCTTGCCTTTATTTTGTGCTTTCGAAACTGAACTGAAAAGCAGTCCGGCCATGAGAAGGATCAAGGGCGCTGTCAGTTTTAATGTTATCAGTTTCTGTTTGTTGGATGCTTGTAGGTGCATACGTATTTACTGATTAATAAGGTATATAAAATGACAATACAAACGCACAGAGATGTTTTGCGTTCGTACGACGTTTATGATTTAGAAAGTTGAAAAGTGATGGGAAAGTAAAAATTTATCATTCCTCCGGCCGTGTTTAATTTTTCATTGCACAGCACAGCGAATTTAGTTAATATGCCATATACTGGCAATACAATTTATTTTGTTTTTTTAACATTCCAACAATATAGAATCATTCTAAATTGTTGAATTGCCGCAAAATTGCAATTAATGCACAGTATTACAACCTGATGGATATAAGTGCCGGGTTAAAACAATAAATATTTATTTTAGGAATTAAGTATGACAATACCTGAATAATTACTTAAATAATAATAATATGTGTAAAGTTTTCAAAATAAATTTGCTATAAATTAGAGTGAAAAATTCTTATTTTTGGTTAAGCTAGTGATAAAATGAATGAAGAATATGAATATTTATCTCAAAAAGGAAGAATATAATTCTTCCTTTTTGAGATATAAAGAGTAAAAATAATTTTATTGATTTTCTGTTTTTGCTTTCGTTTTCAACTCGTACCTTTACCAGCTACCTCCAGCGCCACCACCTCCAAAACTTCCTCCTCCAAAGCCACCAAAGCCCCCGCCGCCACCTCCTCCGAATCCACTACCACTGCTGCCACTGCCGCCACCACCACCCATTATCCATGGAAAGAATAATAATCCTCCACCTCCTGAACGGTTGATGGTATGATGGTTTCCGTTATTACGGGAAATAAGAATGATGATCACAACAATAATGATCAGAACAAAAAATGCAGACGATCCTTTTTTCTTTTTGCTGTAGCTGTCGGCCTTAAATTCGCCTTTTACAAGAGATATCAGAACATCGGTTGCAGCATTTATCCCGCCATAATAATCATTCTGTTTAAAATGAGGGATCATTTCATTATTCACAACATCTAAGGCAGTTGCATCGGGGATAGATCCTTCAACTCCATACCCAGTAGCAATAAAAGCTTCACCATTTTCTGAAGGACTCTTAGGCTTAATAAGAATGACAATTCCATTATTAAATTTAGCACCTCCAACTCCCCACTTCTGTCCTAGCTGCTGGGCATAATCAGCCTTTTCGTATACTCCGAGTGTCGGTACAATCACAACAGCAATCTGAACTGATGTCGAATCATTAACAGCAACCAGTTTCGATTCAAGGTTTTGAAGTTCATCCTGGCTCAAAATCTGTGCATAATCGTTCACCAGTCGGGGAGGAACAGGTTTTTCTGGAATACTTCCCTGTGAAAAACCGATTGCTGTTTGAAAGCACAAAATGGCAATCAGTACTATTGTTTTAATAGGTTTTCCGGATTTCATAAGCATAGTTTAACGCAAATGCTGTAAATTCTATTTGGTTATAATGATTGGTTGAATGAAATTTCATCCGAAAGCTCGTTTTTGTCGTCGGTCTGGTACGGGAAATGAATCTTGAGTTGTTTTCCCGTTTCGGTTATTGCTTCAACTAAACCTTCAGTGAAATGATTTTCGCGAAAATGATCCATCATTTTGTTTCTTACACTGTCCCAGAAACTTTCGGTAACGAATTTATGAATACCTATATCGCCGATTATGGCAAATTTACGGTTTTTAACAGCAAGATATAGAAGGACTCCGTTCCTGCTTTCAGTTTTTTCCATTCCGAGTTTGCTGAATACGGCAAGTGCCCGATCAAGGGATTCTCCTGTACAAGTATTTTCGATATGCACCCTTATTTCGCCCGATGTATCCAGTTCGGCGTTCATTATAGCCTGCCGGATGTATTCCTGTTGTTCTTTTGTGAAAAAATTTCTTGCATTAGGCATGTCAATATCACTTAGGTTCAAATTATTTTATCTGTTTTTAAAAGAAAAAAGAAGTCAAAAACAAGAAAACAGAAGTTTTTTTTTAACTAACCTCCTATAGGTAACATCTGTTTTCTCACATTGACTTCTTTATAAGTTTAGTCTGCAAAGGAATTAAGCTATTAGATTCTGAATGCCTGTATTCAGTCCATCTTTAGATTATTTTCCTTAAAAGAACTGGATTCTGTTTCGCATCTTCAATTAGAACTCAACTTTAGGTGCATTTTCTGCACCAGCCTGAGCGGCGAAATAAGGCTTCTGCGCGAAACCAAACATGCCTGCAAGAATATTGGTTGGGAAACTGCGTAATGACGAATTGTAAAGCTGAACTGCCTCATTAAAATTGCGTCTTTCAACATTGATCCTATTTTCAGTACCTTCCAGCTGTGCCTGCAATTGCAGGAAGTTCTGGTTAGCTTTCAGGTCCGGATATTTTTCAACAACAACCATCAGTTTGCCTAAGGATGAACCTAATTCGTCCTGAGTTTTCTGGAACTGTGCAAGTGTATTTGCATCGAGTTTTGTAGCATCCAGCTTAATGGTTGGTTTGGTAGCATTGGCTCGCTGCTCAATTACTTTTATAAGCGTTTCCTGCTCAAATTTAGCGTATCCTTTAACTGTACTAACCAGGTTAGGAATAAGGTCGGTCCTGCGCTGATAAGCTCCCTGTACATCAGCCCATTTTTTGTTGACGTTCTCCTGCGAAATCACAAGTCCGTTGTAAGTTCCCTTAAGCGACGAAAACACAATAATAACAATAAGTACAACAACTCCTATGATAATCCATGATTTTTTCATTTTTCAGATTTTATTGGTTTATGATTGGATTTATCTTTATCAAAAGTAATTTATTATTTAATGATGTCAACACTCCGTTTGATAAAGCCGGTCAAAGCTTCTCCTTTTAACAGGTTTTGTGATAACAAAGCAAGATCTATTAACTGCTTTATCATTTTTACTTTATTATCCTGATCTTCAGTTTCGAGCAATTGGCTCATCAGCTTGTGGTTCGAGTTAAGAACGAGGTTATAACTGTCGGGCATGTTTCCCATGAAAGCAAACTGGCCGCCGCCACCCATGGCCGACATATCTTTCATTCGACGCATGAACTCAGGCTGGGTTACAGTTACAGGAATATCGTTTTCACCCAGGTTTTCGACCGAAATATGATAAGTAGCCTTATTTACCTGATTCTCAAATAATTCAGTAAGCTGCTTAGTTTGTTCTTCGCTTAATTTTGATGGCAATGCATCAGCTTTATTGATCAGTTTGTCAGCTACTTCGGCATCAACACGTACGAAATGACTTTTCTCGAATTTCTGTTCCAGTGTGTTTACAAAATGGTTGTCGATAGGACCATCCAAAACAAGAACGTCGTATCCTCGTTCGCGGGCATTCTGTACATAACTATGCTGATCTTCAGGATTTGAGGTATAGATTAATACCAGGTTTCCATCCTTGTCGGTCTGATTATCTTTTATTTTTGTCTTGTATTCTTCGAAAGTAAAATACTTATCTTCTGAGTTTTTCAGAAGGCAGAATTTTTCGGCACGATCGTAAAATTTAGCTTCCGAAACAATACCGTATTCAATAAATACCTTGATATCATCCCATTTCTTCTCAAATTCTTCTCGGTTGCTTTTAAAGATTTCTTCCAGTTTATCGGCTACTTTTTTCATGATATGACCGGAGATTTTCTTCACATTCGAGTCGCTTTGCAGGTAACTGCGCGAAACATTCAACGGGATATCAGGTGAATCGATTACACCATGTAATAAAGTAAGAAAATCAGGAACAATACCTTCGACTGAATCGGTTACAAATACCTGGTTGCAATACAGTTGGATTTTATCGCGCTGCATTTCGAAATTCTTCTTCACTTTCGGGAAGAAGAGGATTCCGGTCAGGTTGAAAGGATAGTCGACGTTGAGATGAATATGGAACAAAGGATCCTCGAACGACATTGGGTACAATTCGTGGTAGAATTTGTTGTAGTCTTCATCGGTAAGGTCAGCTGGTCTCTGTTTCCATAACGGATTGGAGTTGTTGATAATACGAGGTTTTTCAACTTCTATCTCTTTAGGCTCACCTTTTTCGTCTTTTTCGGTTTCTGATTTTTCCCAGCTCTTTTCGTTTCCGAAACGGATAGGAACAGGAAGGAATTTGCAATATTTGTTCAGAAGTTCGAGGATACGGTGTTCTTCAAGGAATTCATTGGATTCTTCATTAATATGAAGAATGATTTCAGTTCCGCGATCGGATTTCTCAATTTCGTTGATTATATAATCTGGAGAACCGTCACATTCCCAGTTAACTGCTTTAGTGCCGGCGCCTTTTTTATATGTTTTGGTCCTGATTTCTACTTTATCGGAAACCATGAACGAAGAGTAAAATCCAAGCCCAAAATGACCGATCAGACCACCTTGTTCGACTTCGGTCTTATTTTTGAATTTTTTCACAAACTCTTCTGCACCCGAAAAAGCAATCTGGTTGATATATTTATCTATTTCCTCTGATGTCATTCCAACACCGCGGTCTTTCACGGTAAGGGTTTTATTCTCTTTATCGAGAATAACTTCAATTGTGAGGTCGCCATGTTCATCTTTAAACTTGTCGAGAGCCGAAAGTGTTTTTAACTTGGTTGTAGCATCAACTGCATTAGCGATAAGCTCACGCAGGAATATTTCGTGGTCCGAATAAAGGAATTTTTTGATGATGGGGAAAATGTTCTCAGTCTGTACGTTGATTTTTCCGGTTTGCATAGTATATTGGTTTTATATTTTCTATCCATAGTTAATCAAAGCATGTGCCATGTAGTGGCGACTGTCAATTTGGCACTTTGAATGTGGGAATGAGGTAATTTGAAGATTTGAAAATTAGAAAATTTGGAGATATGTAAATGTAGTAAGGTAAAAATGGGATAATTCTTGAAACCTGAAACTCTTATTTCCGAAACCTATTAAAGATTATTTTGTGTAATTTTACATCGCTGAATTTTAATGTTCTACCTTTGCATTATTACGTGAAACACTGAATTTTAAGAATAGCTCTTTTATCAGCCTTGTTAACAGGAAAACAACTTATAAATCAAAAATATATGGATCACATAGATTGGGCTAACCTGCCATTTGGTTATCAAAAAACAAACTACAATGTCCGTTCTTATTACCGTGAAGGTGTATGGGGCAAAATAGAAGTCACGGATTCTGAATTCGTATCAATACACATGGCTGCTACCGGACTTCATTATGGACAGCAGGCTTTTGAAGGTTTAAAGGCATATATGGGCAAGGATGGCAAAATCAGGTTGTTCCGTTGGGAAGAGAATGCCAAACGAATGCAGGATTCAGCGAATGGAATAATGATGGCTGTCCCACCGATAGAACTTTTTAAAGAAGCTATCCTAAAAGCGGTTCGTATGAATTTGGAATTCGTTCCACCCCATGGAACCGGTGCTGCATTGTATATCCGTCCGTTATTGTTTGGTTCAGGTCCAAGAGTAGGAGTGAAGCCAGCTGATGAATTTCTTTTTATGGTATTTGTTACGCCTGTCGGAGCATATTTTAAAGAAGGATTTAATCCTGTAAGTATAATGGTTTCGCGTGAATTTGATCGCGCGGCTCCAAAAGGAACCGGTCGTTATAAGGTTGGGGGCAATTACGCAGCAAGCCTCAAAATTGGCGAAATGGCACATAAAGATGGTTTTGCATCCGTATTATTTCTGGATGCCCGCGAAAAGAAATACATCGACGAAGCAGGCCCGGCCAACTTTTTTGCAATTAAAGGAGATACGTATATTACACCGCTTTCTGAATCTATTTTGCCATCTATCACTAACAAAAGCCTGATGGAATTGGCTCAAGATATGGGCATGAAAGTTGAAAGAAGGAAAGTTGCTCTTGAGGAATTATCTGAATTTGACGAAGTTGGAGCTTGCGGGACCGCTGCCGTTATTTCTCCTATCCGCCGTATTGTAGATCCCGAAATGGATACCGAATGGAATTAC
>CAIWMA010000326.1 GCA_903913645.1 uncultured Bacteroidales bacterium
AGATACTGGTTATGAAGCACGAATAATTCTTCCTAGAAAAGGCGCGATTGAGCTCAATCGTTTATTAGATGATCCTGAATTGGAATTACAAGTCTATTTTTCTACAAACAATATACGTATTATTATCAATAACTTAATTTTTTCAGCAAAATTAGTTGATTCCAAATACCCAGACTTTAGTAAGGTATTTAAGCAAGAATTTATTAGCCCTATTCATATACAAAAAACTGCTTTAAAAGAAGCTTTAACACGTGTAGCTATTTTATCTAATGAAAAATTTAAGGGCGTTACGTTAGATATTACAAATAACAGCTTAAGAATTAGTACTCATAATCCAGAACATGATGAAGCTGAAGAAGAAATCGTTATTGACTACACGGGACCTGCTTTATCCATCGCTTTTAATTCTCAATATTTACTAGATGCTGTTTCAAATCTAGATTCTGAGTTTGCGGTTTTAACTATAGCGACTAATGGTAGTAGTTGTTTTATTGATGAACCAGATCAGTGTACTTATAAATTCATAGTTATGCCCATGAAGCTTTAGTTATTTACTAGGCAATATTTTGTATACAATTCTATTGTTTTCTTTGGTATCCAGTCAGTCTCAAGTTTTTTTTTAATTATTGAAAGCTTGGTTTTTTTCGTTAATTCAACTAACCATTAAGTAATAAATGACCACTAAAACTAATGCACCTTTAGAAATCTTTGTTGAAGCTGGAACAAAATATTCCTGGTGTAGCTGTGGGTTTAGTAAAAATATGCCTTTGTGTGATAATGCGCATCGCGAATTTTCAGATAAGAAGTCATTTAAATTTATAGCCGAATCAACTATAGCTATTTATTTATGTGGCTGTTCAGAAACCAAAACGCCACCCTATTGTGATGGCAGTAATAATTGCAGGTCATAACCATGGCTGTAGAAATAGAGCACAAATTTTTATTGGTCAATAATTCATGGCGTAAACAAGTTAGTTATTCTGTGAAATATAAACAAGGTTATTTAAGCTCAGTAGCTACAAGCTCGATAAGAGTAAGAATAAGTGATGATCATGCTTGGCTGAATATTAAAAGCGCTACTATTGGCACATATAGACATGAATATGAATATGAAATACCAATGTTTGATGCACAAGAAATTATTACTAATTTATGTAGAAAACCAATTATAGAAAAAACGCGTCATATTGTTGTTGATGATGGTAATACTTGGGAAATTGATGAATTTGAAGGTGATAATGAAGGTTTAATTGTCGCTGAAATTGAATTGCCTGAAGTGGGTACCGTTTTTTCAAATCCTGCTTGGCTCGGTGCTGAAGTTACTTCTGATCATCGCTATTATAATAATAATTTGGCTAGTCATCCTTATTCAGTATGGCGAGATCAACCTTAACCCTACGATAGCATATTTGAACTTACAACCATTTTATTGTTGGATCCAATTCGTTTATCCATGTTTAGTCAGTATCTGGTTGATTGTTTTGCCGTGTCCATACTGCAATGATAATAATTAAGCTAAATATTAGCTCTGTTCGAAACATTATTAAGGCTGCGGTTTATCCTTCGCCAACTTTAAATTTTATTGTTGGAAAAAATGCTAGTGGTAAGAGTGCTTTTCTTGAAGCTATTTTTTTATTAGGGCGCATTAAATCTTTTCGTTCTACAGCAATAAAATCAGTTATCAATTCATCACAGTTAGAGTTGGTAGTTTCTGCCGAAATTTTGCAGATAAATGGCGCTACAGCGCATTTAGGTGTGCAAATTGATAGTAAAAATTATTATTGCCGTATCAACCACCAAACTACACATAAAAAATCTGATTTCGCTTACGCATTACCATTACAAGTCATTCATCCTAAAAGTTATGAATTACTTGATGCTGCACCTCAACTAAGAAGAGAGTTTTTAGATTGGGGGGTTTTTAATGATAATGAAAGTTTTTTACTTACTTGGCGGAATTATAAAAAAGCTTTAGCTCACCGTAATTCATTATTAAAGACCCGTTCTCTTAAACAACTTAATGTTTGGAATAACGAATTGGTTTATTACGGTACAATGGTCAACAAAAAAATAAATTATCCTAAACCAAGATTACCTCAGCAACTGGTAGTACATAAAGAAGAATATAAAAAAGCCGACATAGCTGAAATTAAAAAATATAATTTATTAATGACAAAATATTATGAGTATTTCGTGCTTGTAAAATCAATGGATTGGTTTGAAAGAATAATAGTTCGAACACAATTGCATAACGCTTCAGAATTTTATATAAAATTGGTGAACAAATATGGTTTCTGGTTTAAATAATATAACAAAAAAATCTATAGTAATATTTGCTACTCCCAGATCTGGAAGTACCGCCTTAGGTTATCATTTAGGAAAACTTTATCCTGGGCTTGTTTATTATAATGAGCCTAGTGTTACTCCTGACTATATGAAAAAGTTTCTAAACCATACTATGGTTGAAAAAAAGAATGATTATATTTTAAAATTATTAGGATCTGCTATTAACACTTATCCATCGGAGATTATTGCTACAATGTTTTCAGATCAGGTTTTTAGAATTAAAATGTCTCGCAGAAATAGAATAGAACAAATGGCTAGTTATTATGTTGGATACTATCGGCAAAAATGGGAATACTATACCGAAGCTGATCTAGTAAATACTAATATTGAAATCGATCTTAAAAAAATTAGATATGCTATGAATCGAATTAAAATAGAAGAAAATATTTTGTCTAAGATTTCAACTGATATAGAATTATACTATGAAGATTTTTCTGAATTCAAGTCGCCATCAAAAAAGACGCCTATACCGCCTAACTATCCATTACTAATTGATACTATAACACAATTATATAGTTCCGGGATCAGTTAACCCTAGTTGATCGAAGCCCCAACTTCTTTCATTACATCCGTTGCAACCATTACACCTACCTATCTGAGATTGTTCACCTGAACAGCTATGTGTTATATAAAATAATGGTTCTTGTTTAAATTTAATAATCATATCTATAATATGACTTTTGTTAATTGATTGAAATGGTATTTTAAATTTAGTAGTTTCTTTGCTAGGTATAGGTTGCCAGTTTACCATATGTTGCGGTAATTGTTCTATAACTCCAGCATATACAATATCAAAACCTTGGGTGAGTGCTTGGTTTACACCAGACTTTACCTGTTCTTCTTCGGGCAAAGTATTATCGCCGACAATTAATGGATCAGTATATGGAATTTGGAATGCTTGATTAACATGACCTATAACTAAACTACTAAAATATTTTGATCCTTCTTTACGCATTACTGTAATAGGCAATATTTCATGAATGTTACTTCTTAGTTTGTTTTCCAGTAACAACAAATAATACAATATAGCACTATCTAGGCCGCCGCTAACCAATACTCCTATTCGAGATTTATTTTGAGGTAATGTTATTGTTACTGTTCGCTGGTCATTTTTTGGACCGCATATTATATTCATTGTAGTTTATTTAGTATTTGATGTCGGTACCCCGGATGA
This sequence comes from uncultured Bacteroidales bacterium, assembly GCA_903913645.1. Lineage (GTDB taxonomy): Bacteria > Bacteroidota > Bacteroidia > Bacteroidales > UBA4417 > UBA4417. Next base: position 3,521 of record CAIWMA010000326.1, read on the forward strand.
GATTCGAACTCACAACTAGGTTTTTCCTTCTTCCTTTTGAGAGAAGTGCGTCTGCCAATTTCGCCACC
>CAIWMA010000327.1 GCA_903913645.1 uncultured Bacteroidales bacterium
GCATAATTTCCGAAATGCTTTCCACGTATTTTGACGCAACAGGATTTTCATTAACCAGCATCAACAATGTATTCAGGCTGTTGAAGAGGAAATGCGGATTCACCTGGTTTCGGAGTGTATCGTACCGGGCTTCGAGATTTGCCTTTTCCAATGCCTGGGTGCGTAGCAGGTTTTCTTTCCATTCCAGGAAAAATGCTACCGATGCATAGATGGAACTGATCATAAAGGTAATTAGCAGGGAACCAATGATCAGTGTCCTTTTTTCAGAATAGCTCATTGCTACTTTCAGGTAATTTTCAACTGTATAAATTTCACCCAGTTCTACAAGGAGCACAAAAACACAAAGTGCGATAATTTGAAATGCAATAAGTTTGACTGTTTCCTTAAATACCGGGAAACGGTGAACTGCATACTGTATGATAATCATACTTCCGTTCCAGATCAGGGCTGTACGGATAAACGAAACCAGGAATGCCTTCAGGAAACCTGAATCGCTTTGTGAATATCCAAAATCCAGAAAGACCGAGATGAATGAAATAATGGTAATTCCTGCAAACCGGATTGTGATTTCACGCCATTGCGTTTTGCGTTGAGCCACCACAGGCATACAACTAAAGTTTTCCTGATCGAGTTCTTTCATTTATTGGTAATGGTTAAAAGCGTTATGCTAAACTATAAAATTATTGTATTGCGGTTCAAATTAATTTCAGGTAAAGGTTTGATCACATAAAGGAGTTTCCGGCTAGTCTGACTCTACAGTTATTTCAGCATTTCCCCTAATTGTTCTGCTTTCCCAATCCATTCCATTCTCTCACTTTCCTTCGAGCTGATAACCGGTCCGAACGAAGTTATTTTCACCGGCTTGATTCCGCAAAATCCTAAAATCCCTGATTTCATGGAATGATGACCCGGGCTGTGCCTGAATAGGGAATAATACCATTTGGGTGTATCCATGGTTACAATTAGCCTGGCTGATTTTCCCTTCAGTAATTTATTCACCATCGGGCTGTTTTCGCGGTAACTGAAAGCATAACCTGGAAGTAAAATTCTGTCAAAAAAACCTTTCATTAGTGCCGGGTAGGTTCCCCACCAGTTTGGATAAACAAAAACCAAATGCTCTGCTTTCAGTATTTCCTGCTGCATTTCCAGTAGATCCGGCTCCAAATCGGTGCGTTGCCTATACCCGTTGCTTAAATTTTGCTTAAATTTCAAATCAGCCAGGTTAACCAGTTTGCATTCTGCACCAGCTGAATCGGCTCCTTTTTTATATTTATGAGCTAATTCGTTGCACAAGCTTTGTTTGTCGGGATGTCCGTTTATGATAAAGATTCGTTTCATGATTTTTAAGATGTATTTTGGGAAACTTATTCCCTTATTAATTTGTTAAGATAATTGTCAGGCTCTATCAAGCATTTTGCGTGAAACCTATAAAACGGCTGCTCTGGGTATAAATCGTATAGAGTTAGACATTATGTAGTTCATCATCCCGTGTATTGCAACTGTCGTCCCTTTAATCATCGACGCATAGCTATATTCGGCAACTTCTTTAGCTGTTGGCAATTTTTTTCCTTTAAAAAGTTTGCTGTCTTCCATTGCTCCTGCTACCTGAAATCCTGTTTCTGTAGCACCCGGACAAAGAGAAGTTAAAGTAATTCCTTTGTCCTTCACTTCATTGCTAACCGCTTCGGAAAAACTCAACACATAAGCTTTGGTTGCACAGTAAACCGCCATTGTAGGCCCAGATTGGAAGGCAGCAGTAGAAGCAACATTCA
>CAIWMA010000328.1 GCA_903913645.1 uncultured Bacteroidales bacterium
AATACGCTGGATAGGCTGCTGGAATTGATTTCATCAGGATCCCAGGTTATTGTGGTTGGTCCTACAAGCAGCCTGATACCCGATGTGCTTTTCGCCCGTGGGGTCAATGTTCTCGGAGCTACCCGGATTACGGATTCCGATAGCATGCTTGAAATGGTGGCTGAAGGTGCTTCCGGATTTCAACTTTTTAAATCTTGTGCTACAAAAATCTGTATCGTAAATGAATCCTGATCGGCAACTTAGTGTTACCTGGCTTAAAGCTGCCGTTTTAGGCTGTATGTGGGCATCGTCCGAAATTGTTTTGGGAAGTTTTTTGCATAATCTCCGTGTGCCTTTCAGCAGTATTTTCCTTACATCAATCGGTATTATTCTTCTCGTCTCTGTGAGTTTTCAATGGAAAGACAAGGGGTTGATGTGGCGTTCAGGTCTGATATGCGCCCTTATGAAATCGGTTTCGCCCAGCGCTGTGATATTCGGTCCTATGATCGCCATTTTATTTGAGGCGTTGTTGCTGGAGTTTTCAGTAAGGATAATAGGTAAAAATATGATTGGCTTCGTGGTAGGCAGCTTGCTCGCCATGTCGTGGAATTTTATTCAGAAGATTGCTAACTACATCATTTTCTATGGATTTAATATTGTTGATTTGTATGCTTCGCTGGTAAAATTTGCCGAAAAGCAACTTCAAATGCATTTCAGCACGGTATGGATGCCCATATTCACATTATGGCTTTTCTACCTGATTTTTGGGTTTTTATCCGCCGTTGTTGGAATTTATATCGGTAAAACAGCTATGGTGAAAAGTGTCCCTATGATGAGTTCGGACAAAAAACGGATGGCGGAAATTAAATCGAAACGAAAAATGCCTGATATCCGGTATTCGATGCTTTGGCTATTCTATAATATACTGGGCATGGTAGCGGTGCTTTTACTGATGAATTTCAAAGGAATAGCCTGGTGGTTTCCGATAGGCACATTATTAATAATTGTATGGGCAATCCGTTATAAATCAGCATTAAGGCCTTTACTGAAGCCTAAATTCTGGATTTTCTTTGTCACAATAACTATGCTTTCCAGTTTTTTGTACGCCAAATTTCAATCAGCCGGGCTTACAATCAGCGACGGTTTGCTAATCGGTTTACAGATGAATTTTCGTGCGGCTATGATGATTGTAGGTTTTTCGGTGGTGGGCAAGGAACTAAGTAATCCGGTGATCAGGAACTACTTTATTAAAACATCCTTCAGGCAATTGCCGCTGGCACTGGAAATATCATTTGAGACCCTTCCTTTCGTAATAGCAAATTTACCATCGCTGTCAGATATCTTTAAGAAACCAGTAACTGTTATGCGGCAAATTGGGGCTCAGGCAGAATACTGGCTTGAGAAGGTCGCCCTTACTATGAAGAAAAAGAGCAATGTGATCATTATCACAGGTCAAATCGGAAGCGGAAAAACAACCCTGATTACTGAAATTGCAGCCCAACTGAAACAAAACGGGATACGAATGGGTGGGATTATTGCCCCGGCAGTGTATGAAAACGGGATAAAAAAAGGCTACAACCTTATTGATGTAGCCACTGAACGACAAATGCAACTTTCGCAGACCGATGAAATAGAAGGAGTGGCCAGAGTAGGTAAATATTTCTTTATCCCGGAAGCGATTGCGTTTGGCTTTGATTCACTTTCGGTTGCTCGAAACCTTGATTCACAAATTGTACTGATTGACGAAATCGGAGCCTGGGAATTGCAGGGGCAAGGGTGGGCTACAAGCCTCAATGAACTTATTATTAATTGCGATATGCCACTGATAATCACAGTGCGCAAAGGTTTTTTAGAGTTGGTTATTGATAACTGGATGTTTCAGGATCCACTTGTGATTGAAGCTCAAATTGTTTCTTCGGATGATGCTTATGGCAGAATAATTAAATTTACCAGACTAGGGTAAATAAGTTGAAGTTGCACTGCGGCAAGCATCATTGTATGCCTTTCAAATATCAGGCGCAATAAAAGTTGAGAATACTTGTTTTGTGATTGTCTTCAATTCCTCTTTAGAAATTCAATTTATATTCTGACTTTATGACGAGCTAATTGGAAATGCAAAACCAACCTAAATTGATCTGATATTTAGAAGTCCTAACTATAATAAAAACGGAACTACGTAGTGCTTTGTATCAGGTACAAAATCAGAAAAACACTGACTAAGAAAATAAATCCTGTAAGAACTGTGAGAAGTATTGATGAATGTTCAAATTTTCCTGCTTTCAATTGTTTTTCAGTTTGCTTGTAACGGATGTAAGCAAGAATTGAAGTAACTGTACCTACCGACACTAATACAATCCCCATAATTGCGGAATACCCTCTTTGATGGATAATGGTTTCCTTGCCCAACAGCATTGAAATTTGTTTAACAAATAATGAAAACTTGACAACTACGAAACCAAATGCCATAATCCCGATGCTGGTGCGTATCCAGGCAAGAAAAGTGCGTTCATTTGCCAAGTGATCAGTGATAGCTCCTTGTTTTTTTTCTTCCTGCATGTTTTCCTATTTTAATATCAACTTACATTTTTATATTGTTGTGTATAGTCATTCTTTGTTCAATTGGCCAATTCAACCTTTATAAGAAAACCAAAACAAATACAATCGATAACAAAAGTATCATTAATTTTTAAAGTTTCAGAGAAACAGGCATGTTGAATATTTATTTCAAGATAGTTTTATAATTATGCATCAAATGAACAATAGTTCATTAACTTTGCAGCGAACTAATGCTCATATGCTTTATGCCAAGAATTCAAACACTTCGAAAAGTACTAAACCCGCCGGTAATTAAAGGGTTTAAGCCCTACGGACCTGAAATGGGCAAATTGCCCCCGGAACCAGAAAAATCTCATCCTATGAAAACAGATGAGCAAAAACCTATTCCAATTTTACCTGAAGTTACTAAGCCAACCCCAATACCTCTAGAGCCAGTGAAGAATGAAACAATACCAGATAAAAAAGAAGCAATTGTAGAAAATAAGGAAGTGCCTATTAAAGAAATAATTGAAAAAGAGCAATCGAAGCCAGTAATAATATTAATAAGGTAATTACAGAGATAAA
>CAIWMA010000329.1 GCA_903913645.1 uncultured Bacteroidales bacterium
GAATATTTCTTAACATTATCTGTGATGTTCGAAAGCATAATTGAGCCAAAAAACCGGCCTATCATAGCACCTCCCCAATAAATTGCAACATATTTACCCGCAACGGAGGATTCCATAAGTTGAGTTGTTTTCAGATAGTTCAGGATTAATCCTCCTGTACCAACTTCAGCACCTACATAAAAGAAAATCCCCAAAGCTCCTAACAATACATGAGGATGATTCCAAACACTCTTTTTCTTTTCTTCAACAGTTTCCCCTCCTACTTCAGGAAGTTTAGTCAGAAAAATAGCAATAGCTACAAGCACTACAATAACACCAATGATAATAAAAGGCATCTGAACAGTTTGAGCTTTTTCTGCTGCAGATAGCATTTCGCTGGCACCTTTAAAAATAAATACTGCAATGATCCACGGAGCAACCATTGTAGCAATTGAATTGAGTGCTTGTACCAAATTCATACGGCCACTTGCTGATTCTTCAGATCCCAAAGCTGCAACATATGGATTAGCAGCTGTTTGTAAGAAAACTACACCTGATGCCAACACAAAAGTAGCTGCCAGGAACAAAGGGAAAGAAGGAGCCTTAGCTGCAGGAAAAAACAGGAAACTACCGGCTGCCATGAGCAACAATCCAGTTATCAAAGCGCTTTTGTATCCAATCTTTTTAATATACAACCCAATAGGAATTGAAATAAAGAAGTAAGTAATGAAGAAAGAGAAACTAAGCAACTGCGCTTTAAACTCTGTTAGTTCGAAAATATCCTTTACCTGGCCACTAAGTGTGATAATAAAGGTAGTGGCAAATCCAAAGATAAAGAAGATGGATCCGATTACAGTCATTCCCAGACCGTAGTTTGCGTTTTTTTGTTCCATAATTGTTGGTTAAAATGGTTAGTTAAAAATGAATTCTATTGTTGGAGTGGTATTTACAAGAAATTGGGGCTTTAGTTTAACCTTTAATTTGTACAACTGAAATGTAAATTCAAGCAAATATATTGTTTTCTGATTACAACACAACTTCTAATGATGTAAAAATAGGGAACTTAGTGTTAAGTTAACACAAAGCGAAGAATATTTTTCTGATTTTTCATAATAAATTCATAATGTTTTGATTATCAAATATGAATTGAAAGTTAATATAGTAGAAATCAAAGGCTATTGGCTCTCATCAGACTGTCATCCAATAATTAGCACTTGAAAAATGAACAGAATCAGGTTTTCTGTTTCTTCTTTTTTGCCGCAGGGAACAAAACATTATTTAATATCAACCTGTAGCCAGGTGAATTCGGGAAAAGATTCAGATCGGTTGGCGGATCTCCTACCCGGTGCTCATAATCCTCTGGATCATGGCCTCCGTAAAAGGTCCAGGTTCCTTTGCCAAAGTCGCCGTGAATATACCGTGCTTCATCCAGCGCTTTGTTTTCGCCCATTACAATCACTTCAGGCTTAACCACTTTTTTCTCGAAAGCTGTTGTTTGTCCGCGGAAACCATGAATAACCTGCATATGATTCTGGCAAAGCATGGTTGGAACGGGATCCCATTTTGCAGAAAAATCGAACAGGGTAAAAAAATCATTTGCCTGGGTAACTTTCCTATCGGTATTTACATCAATTGACGAAATCTCGTATTCATAGGGATTGGTAACTACGCTAAAATTCCTGAATGCGAAACAGTTATCATAATTTAGTTTTGATTGAGCTTTTGGGTCCATTCCATCACCATCGAACATCACATCGCAAATATCTACTCCATCTGCTGCTAAAGCCACATCGTAACTGTCTGGTGCTGAACACATGGCAAAAAGATAACCGCCACCAGCCACAAATTCCCTGATTTTAAATGCTACTGCCCGCTTCATTTCTGAAACCTTTTTAAATCCTAGCTTGGCAGCCATTTCTTCATTTACCCGTACATCTTCCTTATACCAGGAGGCATTGCGGAATGCACCCCAGAATTTCCCGTACTGGCCTGTAAAGTCTTCATGATGAAGATGAAGCCAATCGTACATGGGAAGCACTCCTTTCATCAGTTCTTCATCATAAACAATATCATACGGTATTTCGGCATACGAAAGTGCAAGGGTAACAGCATCGTCCCATGGAAGTTTGTTTTTCGGAGAATATACAGCAATTTTCGGAGCTTTATTGAGCTTCACCTCATCCATATTTACTTCCGGATCAGCTATTTCCTGAAGTATTGCTGTGGATTGGGCATCAGCGATTACTTCACAACTTACACCCCGTATAAAACACTCATTTTCAATTGCTTTGACGTATTTAATCATAAAAGCGCCGCCACGGTAATTCAACAGCCAACTAACTTCAACATCCTGTTGCAGAACCCAATAGGCAATTCCATAAGCCTTCAGATGATTTTTCTGGGTCTGATCCATGGGAATTAGCAGATATGCAGCATGGACCCTGACAATCAGTAAAAGCAGAACAATAACCAGGAAACTTCGCTTCATTGTTAAGTTTTTAAATACATTCATACCAAGAAGCACCTATTAAAACAAGCATTATCAACTGTAATTTGAATAAACAGAAATAAACAATGAAAGTTTTCAGAAGTCAGCTTCCGCAAAAATCAATACGAAATGATTAGAGGTTAAAAATTCGTTGGCCCAAGATCTACATCATCATCCATACTGTTCAGCCTTGACTGCATAATAACCGTATTGTTGGCAGGCTGATCAAAACCAGTATTTGGGTTTAATGACAGTCCTAAATTGTCGATACTAAGTCCTGCGACATCCTGGAAACGGGCAAACCGGGCAATAAACTGAAGCCATATTTCATCAGTGGCTCCATTCCTATGTTTGGCAATAATTATCTGTGCCTTGCTTTCGGTTGAATTGCCTTCTTCGTCTTCCATAATTTTATAATACTCAGGCCTGTAAATAAAAAGTACAAGGTCGGCATCCTGCTCAATAGCACCGGATTCGCGAAGGTCGGAAAGCTGAGGCTTTTTACTTCCCTGTGCGGTGCTGCGGGTTTCGACCGATCGATTTAACTGCGAAAGTGCTATTACCGGAATATTAAGTTCTTTCGCAAGGCTTTTTAATGATCGCGAAATACTTGAAATTTCCTGTTCGCGATTACCCATGCCACCTTTTCGGTCTCCTCCGGCAGTCATAAGCTGGATATAGTCGATAATAACCATATCAATATCATACTGCGCTTTTAACCTTCGGCATTTGGCACGTAGCTCAAAAAGTGATAAAGCGGGTGTATCATCAATATATATGGGCGCTGTGATTAGTTTTGAAATACGCGCATTTAATTGTTCCCATTCAAAGTTCTGCAACTGCCCGCGTCGTAGATTGCTGGCCGAAAGTTCAGCTTCGGATGCAATCAAACGAGCAACCAGCTGATCAGCAGTCATTTCTAGTGAAAATAGTGCTACCGGTTTCTTGGATTCAACTGCAATATTTCGAGCCATGGAGAGCACAAAAGCTGTTTTACCCATACCTGGTCGGGCAGCTATAATTATGAGGTCGCTTCGTTGCCAACCACCGGTAATTTTATCAAGGTCAACAAAGCCGGAAGGAACACCTGACGAAACACCATCGTTTTTCCTGGCATTATCAATCTGGTTCAATACTTTATGCACCAGCTCAGGCATTAATTGTGCCTTTTTGCGCAGGTTGTTTTCGCTTATGGAAAAAAGGCTGCTTTCCGTTTCATCCAGCAAATCAAAAACATCAGTGGAATCTTCAAAAGACTTACGGATAGTTTCTGTCGAAATTTTAATCAATTCGCGCTGCAGGAACTTTTGTTTTAAAATCCCGACGTGAAATTCAATATTTGCAGAGGAGGCTATACGCGAAGTAAGTTGAGTAATATAGAATGGTCCGCCAGCTAGTTCCAGTTTGCCGGATTGGCGGAGCGCATTGGTGACAGTAAGTATATCAACAGGTTCATTATTATGAAATAAATTACTGATAGCCTCAAAAATAGACTGGTGAGATTCCTTGTAAAATGTGGCAGGAACCAGCATATCAATTACAGCTGCTACTGCATCCTTTTCGAGCATGAGAGCGCCTAAAACTGCTTCTTCAAGGTCAATTGCCTGTGGTGGCAATTTACCATGTTCCTGAAATGCATCACGGCCTGTTGACGGCCTTTTAATAGCTTTTCGCGATGCAAAAGCATCCGTTCTTTCATTTTCTTCCATATGAGCCAAAATTAGCTAAATTTCAATGTGCTTTAGCTTTGCTTGTGACAAAAATTTATTAACAATATGAAATGTGGGGGTAACTGGTAACTGGTGACTGGTGACTAGTGACTAGTCAAGTATTTGGATCTTGAAATTTGTAATTTGATTTTCAGGATTTGGGTAAATGACAAAAAAAAGACCGTCAGAACGACAGTCTATTTTTTACAAATCAGATTCTGGATTATTTGGCAACCGGGGCCGCGCCTGGGTTATTTACCGGCATCTGGGCACCTGTCGGAGTTTCAACCACAGTACCAATTATCTTAAGTTGAATCGATGCTTCTTTACCGTTCGATGAAACGGTTAACGTCTTGTTGATCGGGCCTACGCGGTTGGTGTCGTATTTTACCTTGATTGATGCTGATTTACCTTTAAGTATAGGTTCACGGGGCCAATCTGGAACAGTACACCCACAGGAGGCCTGGACATTAGATAAAACAAGAGGTTCAACACCCGTATTCTTAAATTTGAATTCACAGGTACCATCACCACCTTTGGTAACAGTTCCATAATCATGGGTTGTTTTTTCAAATGAGATAACCGGCGCATTAGGATTTACAGCAGGCTGAGTGGTAGCATTTTGAGCAAAAGCAGCAAAAGTCATCATTAAGAAAACACCTATTGATACAAGTACTTTTTTCATAGTTTTAATTTTATTAATTTGTTTTTTAATATGAACTTTACCCGTTATTCGATTCCGGATGTGGAATACTATTGTGATGTTTACAATTTCCATGCCATCACAATAAGTGAATACAAAATTATTAATTTATACCATTTCATTGAATGATTATTTCATAAAAAGTCTAAATTTGTCTAAAATAAACATGTATAGATGAGAAGATTTCTTTTTTTTAGTACTATAATTCTTATCAGTGGCACTATTGTATCCTGTTGCAGTGCTAAAAATGCAGAAAATATGAAGTCCGATCAGAAATCTTTTTTACCCGGACCCAAAGCTATTATCTATCAAACCAAAATGGATTACTCCAAACAGGTACCCATAATTCTAAGCGATGATAGAAAGTCAATAGAATCATATCCTGATGTTAAAGACGTATATTTTAACGAAAGCCTCGCCTACCCTACTCAGCTTCATAAGGGGTATTTACTCGACAACAGGGGAATAAATGCAAATGTTGCTTTTATTAAACTGACCTATGAAGAATATTCGAAACTTCCAAAAACACCTACACCGGCAGAATTGATGAAAATGATTATAGATGCTCAACCAATCGTTAGTATGTATAGTTGCGGCCTCAGGTCATCCTACCAGGATATTGGAAAAGAACTTAACATGAAAATTGATTCTGACGATTTTTCCATGTTCGTAAAAATCAAATAGCTTGTAGTTAAATAACTGATAATGAAATGCTTACATTACTTTTCTTAAAAACAAATACATTTATTTCAGTAATTTTTAACAAAAAATATGGTTTACCTACATATTAAAATTTGTAGATATCTATAAATTGATTTAACTTTGTATTTAAGATAAGTAATTCCAGCAGTTAAATCTTTTATCTTTGGAAAAACTAACTCACCAAAGCTCCCTATAATTGGAAAATTCAATCCCGCTTGTTAAATTGATGGATGGCAGAAGTTTCTACTATGCCTTTCTGGCTGGTGCACAGCGCATATTCGAAAACCAGGGACTACTAAATAAAATGAATGTTTTCCCGGTTGCCGATGCCGATACAGGCACCAACCTTGCGAGTACTATGCGATCTATTGTCGATAGTCCGATACCTACAAACAACGTAAAGATGGCTGCAGCTGCTTTGGCTGATGCTGCATTAGTAGGTGCCAGGGGCAATTCAGGAATTATTTTCGCCCAGTTTCTTTACGGATTCAGTAACGAGATTGAGAATGAGGAAAACATGACTGTTGAAATTTTTTCTCGCTCTGTCACAAAAGCTGTTACCTATGCTTACGAAGCCATTGCTAATCCTATTGAGGGGACAATGATTTCTGTGATACGCGAATGGGCCGAGTTTATTAACGCCATGAAAGGGCTGATTGATGACTTTGTTGAACTTCTAATTAAAGCTTTGGTTGTTGCCAGAGAATCACTCGCTGATACAACCCGACAGTTGGAGGTGCTTGCGAAAGCACATGTTGTTGATGCAGGAGCGAAAGGCTTTGTCCTGTTCCTCGAAGGAATGATTGACTTTTTCAAAAACAGGCAAACGATCCGCAGGCTTGCAATTCCAATGAATGATATGATCATGGAAGAGGTTGCGGCTTTTTCGCATGAAGAAATAACATACAGGTATTGCTGCGAAGCCATGCTTGCGCTTGATCTGCATCCGGGTGAAACCAAAGATACGGTTCGTGAAGCCATTTCGGGCATGGGCGATTCCATGGTAGTTGCCGGTTCCGAAAAACGGTTACGCATTCATATACATTCCGATAATCCTATAAAGCTTTTTGAGGCAATCAGTAAGAAATCATCCATTACATATCAGAAAGTAGATGATATGGTGATGCAGCAGGAAATGTCGCATAACCGCAAATACCCCATTGCACTTGTTACTGATTCCACCTGTGATATTCCACAGGAAATCCTTGAGAAACACCAGATTACTATGGTTCCGCTAACCTTGCAGGTTGGGGCATCGCTTTATCTTGACCGGACTACCATTGCCAGTGAGCAGTTTTATAACCTGCTTCTCTCCTCTCCTGTTTACCCTACAACTTCGCAGCCGGCATATAAAGATTTTATAAATAAATATGCTTACCTGAGTTCGCATTACAATTCAATTATCGGAATTCACTTAGGCAAAGAACTTAGCGGGACATTTTCTAATAGCCAGCGCGCAGCAAAAGCTGTTAGTGAGCAAAGTGGAAAGGAAATAACCGTATTAAATTCAAACCGGCTCTCAAGCGCTCTTGGATTGACAGTTCTGCGTGCTATGGAAGCCATCGAGCAAGGCAAAACTCACCAAGAAATTGTTACAGCCATAGACACATGGAAAGATAAGAACCATATCCTGGTAAGCGCTCTAACGGTTAAATACCTGGTTAAAAGCGGCCGGTTAAGTCATTCAAAAGGAATTGCAGGGAAGCTCCTGGGAATCAGACCGATAATATCAATTAGTGATGAAGGGAAAGCCATTACGTTTGGCAAAACCTATTCCGAAAAAGGCAGTATGAAATTGCTGATGAATGAAGCTAAGCGTCTGCTTGAAAAAGGGCCTGTGTGGGGATATTCAATTTCACATATCCGAAACCTGGAAACGGCTCAATCGTATGCGGCGCAAATGGAAGAGTTGACAGGTAAAAAACCTCTCTTTATAAACGATTGCAGCCCGGTATTAGGCGTTCACGGAGGGCCAGGAACAGTGACTCTTTCGATAATGGAAGAATAAATCTTATAAATTCTGGAATATTCCAGGAAAACTTATTTAAAAGTCGGTAAATGGCATATAGCTATATTCCGACTTTCTGTTTTTTCAGTTCCCTCATTTTTAAATACTTAACATATGTATTATATGCTGACATGGAACAAACTACAAATCCATAATAACCATCCAGGAAGCCAAGTTTGAAAATATAATCCCGTTTAAATTTCCAGGCTACTTTAATAATAATAACTATCAATGAGGTGTTTTTACCTTTTGCAACACCTTCTTTTGCAGCAATTTCGGTAAAACTATTTATCTGGTTAAGATGTTGCTGAATGGAATAATAGGAATAATGCAGTAAATCCCCCTTTAATCTAGCAACAACTGAATTTTCATTCATTTTCACACTTTCGTGAAGATTTATGCCGCTCCAGGCCCCTTTACGCCTGTCCCACAAGCGCAGCTTTGCATCGGGATACCAGCCACTGTGGCGGATCCACTTTCCCATATAGTTGGTGAGGCGGTTGAAGGAATATCCATCAGCTTTCCAATCCGCTTTTACTTCAAGTATGGAACGCTTGAGTTCCTCCGAAGGCTGCTCGTCGGCATCGAGCTGGAGAATATAATCGTATTTTGCCTGTTCACAAGCCCAGGACTTTTGCTGCATGTATCCTTCAAATGGATGCTGTAAAAACCGGACATTGAATGATTTGCATATTATTTCTGTCGCATCGGTAGAGTACGAATCTACAACTACAATTTCATCAGCAATACCTTCCAGAGATTGAAGGCATCCGGCAATGTTACGTTCTTCATTAAATGTAATAACAACAGCAGATATTTTAATCATCCCAGTGTGGATTTTTTGTGCAAATATCTGACTATTTCGCCAGATGAGATGCGATAATATCTTGTGAATTAATTAATACACTAATATTCCACAGCTTTATTGATTTCCAGCGGGAGATAACGTCCGGATGTTGTGAACACTTTATTAAAAAGAGTTTAGATATAATTCTTTTTTTATTCTAAAATATGTTTGATTCTGAAGCATTTAAACTTTATTATTCAACAAATAACTTTAGTAATCCAGTGACTCTGAGGTTTCAGTTATCTTTGGCAAAAATTTGCCAGAATACTACTTGGTTCAAATCATGACTTTACGCCAATAAAAACATATGAAAATCATCTTAAAGCTGTCTTTATTCTTACTGATAATACTTCCATTCTCAGCCTTTTCTCAAACACTCGATCAGAAAGTCGATAGCATTCTGGCTTTGATGACCACACAGCAGAAAATTGACCAGCTGATTAATAACGGATTTATGACAACCCCGGCAAATACCGCTCAGGGTATCCCTGGTTTTGTAATGGCCGACGGTCCCCATGGTTACAGGTTTGGCAAAGCAACAGCCTTTCCGGTCGGAATTTCGATGACCGCAACCTGGGATAAAGACCTGTGGTACAGAATCGGGCGATCTATGGGCGAGGAATTCAGAGGTTACGGTGCCGGGGTTCAACTTGGGCCATGTATTGACTTATGCAGAGATCCGCGTAATGGCAGAAGCCCAGAAACTGCAGGAGAGGATCCTTACCTGGCTAGTCGGGTTGGCGAAAATTTAATAAAAGGCATTCAGAGTACACCTGTACTTGCTACAGTGAAGCATTACAATTGCGTTAACCGGCAGGATAATAGGTTTAATAATAATGAAATAGTTTCGGAAGAGCGGCTAATGGATCATTATGGATTAAATTTCCGCCGTGCAGTCCAGGAAGGCAGTGCGTTCACCATAATGAGTACATATGATATCGTTAATAACATTCATGCCTCGGATAATACGTTTTTACTCGATACCATCCTCCGTCAACGTTGGGGATTCCCTTTCTTTGTCATGTCGGACTGGGGTTCTATTTTAAGTTCAAAAATGGCCATTCAGGCAACTAACGATGTTTGCATGGGTGCCGATAATTTTAAAAATGATTTATTGAACCTGCTAAATGCAGGTTCAATTACCATGGAAGATATCAACAAAGCTGTGAGAAACGTATTGAAAACCAAATACATGACTGGCATGATGGATCATTACCCAATAGGTAATAACCTGAATGTAAATAGTACCGAACACCAGCAGATTGCCTACGAAGCCGCTCAAAAAACAATTGTGTTATTAAAAAATACAGACAATATCCTACCACTGGATAAAACTGCAAATAAAAAAATAGCATTGATAGGGCCAAGTGCAAATAAAGCTCAACTCGATGGTTTCGGCAGTTCCTGGGTAAATCCGCCATTTACTATATCACCGAAGCAGGGAATAGAGGCAAAGATTCCTTCAGCAAATATTACTTATGCTATGGGTTGCCCTATTAAAGCGAATGATACGACAGGATTTTCTGCAGCCCGCACACTGGCTAAAATCTCTGATTACGTAGTATTTATTGGCGGTTTGGATAGCACCATGGAAGGAGAAGGTTACGAAATTGGCGGAGACCGTAAGAACTTCAAGGTTGAATTACCAGATCAGCAGCAGAAACTGATAAATGAACTTGCAAAGGTTAACCCTAACATTATAGTTATTCTTGAAAGCGGCGGTATCTGTGCAGTTCCTTCCTGTATAAGTAACATCAAAGGATTACTTTATGCATTTTATCCTGGAATGGAAGGTGGCAAAGCTATTGCAGATGTTTTATTTGGTGATTATAATCCAGGCGGCAGACTTCCTGTAACCATGCCGGCAAATAATGCACAAATGCCAGCGTGGAACGATAATTTTAACGACGACTACAATTGTGGTTACCGTTATTACGATGAACTGAATTTAACACCGCAATATACTTTTGGATATGGATTAAGCTATACCTCCTTTATCTACAGCAATCTTCAATTGTCATCGGCTAATGTACAAATGGGTGATGACCTAAAAGTGAGTGTTGATGTAACAAATACCGGTTCCCGCGATGGAGATGAAGTTGTCCAGCTGTATTTATCTGATTTGTCTGCAGGTATATGGGTGCCTAAAAAAGAACTAAAAGGATTTGAGCGCATAAACATCAAAGCAGGTGAAACAAAAACAGTGACCTTTACAATTACAAATGAAGACTATTATCTCTTCGATGTAAAAACGGATAAATACATTGTTGAGCCTGGTACTTTCAATGTTAAGGTTGGGGGTTCATCAAACAATTTGCCACTATCTGCAAACTATAATTTAGTGGATGGTTCGCGTAAACCTGATCTCAAAATCATTTCAATATATAGTGTGCCAAGGTATCCTGTTGCTGGTGAAAAAGTTATGTTTATGGCAACAGTTAAAAATTATGGAACCATTGCGACAGCTGCCGGAACAACACATAAAGTAGTTTTTAAAGTGAATGGTGTCGATGTTACCTGGTCGGTTAATTATTTCAAACCGATACCTGCAGGGGGAATGGCCCTGATATGTGCAGATGGCGGTGTTAACGGCAAAAATACGTGGCTTTCAGCGGCCGCCGGTACGTATACTGTCAGCGCTGTTGCAGACCCCGACAACACTATTGATGAACATAACGAAACAAACAATACGCAAGCAACAAGTATTGTGGTAACTGATTTCCTTCAAACTAATATCTGTTTAAATAAACCTGTATGGGTAAGTTCTATTGAGAAATCCGGTTTAGAAGGCATGTATGCTGTTGATGGTTTTGAATCGACGCGTTGGTCTTCGGCATTTAAGGACAACCAATGGATAATTGTTAACCTGCAGAAAAAGTACAATATAAAACGGATTGAATTGTCGTGGGAAGCAGCCTATGCATCAGATTTTTATGTACTTTGTGGAAACGACACTTCAGCGCTAACCAATACAGTTGCTCATATAACAAATGGAAATGGCGGATCCTATTTCTGGGATACTAATATTGATTCAGCTCAATACCTTAAAGTCTTTTGCGCAAAAAGAGCAACAGTATATGGCAATTCATTGTTTGAGATCAGGGCTTTCGGTAAAACGGCAAATACAACAGGCATTAACGACTTTACTAAACTAAACAGCATTCTTATTTTCCCAAATCCTGCATCTGATTATATTACTGTTTCCTTACCTGCTTCAGAAAAATCATTAATTTCCATTTTCGATCTGAGCGGGAAATTAATTCATCAACAACAGTACAATGTTAAAGACATCCTGATAAATATAAATTCCTATAAAACAGGCATGTATTACATCCGGACTGAACTTAAGTCAGGCATTCTGACTGACAAATTCATAAAATTTTGATTTTCTGTTATATAGTAAAAAAAAGGCTTCTGATTTTTTTCAGAAGCTTTTTATCATCAGTTATTTGTCTTAATTAATTTCAGTAATCTTTTACTCAAGTTCTTCCAGCTGGTGATCTGCTGCAGGTCCAGCTTCTGCAAATACAATTACAGAATTATCGGGATTATTTAACCAGGCTGCTTTCCGCAGTTTGTCGAAACTAATTGTTCCCGTTATGTATTTACGGTTCTGACTGATATAGGTTTCGTCTATTGCAATAAAATCGAGACGGTTGATATCAGCCATATTTTCACAGCTAACATAAATGCGCAAAACATGATCGGTCGAAATCTGGTAATTGACACCTGTACGGGCTTTTTTATATTCGTATTTGTAGCCATAACGCAGCGCTGCAATATCGCTCAATACCGCTGATGATGTTGGATAACGACCTGCACCTTTTCCATAAATAAACTGCTCATCAGCTAGTCGTGTTCCAATTATTACACCGTTATACTCAAACCTTACATTGAAAAGCTGGCTTCGGGGTCCAACAAAAGTTGGCAACACATACGCAGCTACATCGGTATGATTCACCCTGTTGGCACGGGCTACAAGTTTTATACTATACCCTTTTTCCTTAGCATAAACGCTGTCGGTCGGATGAAGTTGGGTAATTCCCTTGCACATAATATCTTCGGGCTTCGAAATAATACCGTAAGCATGGTTCAGAATAATAGTAAGCTTGTTAGCCGCATCCGTTCCCTGAACATCGAGTGACGGGTCTGTTTCGGCGAAACCCAGTTCCTGTGCAAGTTCGAGAGCATCATCGTAGGCCATTCCATCCTCATTCATCCGCGTCAGAATGTAATTGGTACTTCCGTTTATGATTCCTGTAACGGAATTTAACATATCGTTATCGTAATATTCTTCAAGGTTACGGATTACAGGTATACTGCCACAAACTGCTGCTTCATAAAGGAAAGAAGTTCTGTTATCAACCTGCAGTTGAAGCAATTCTGCCAGATGTGCAGCAATCATTTTCTTATTTGCACTTACAACAGCCTTGCCGCTTCCCAACGAAGTTGACACAATGTACCATGCTGCATCTGCATCATCAATCAATTCGACCACTACATTTATCTCCGGATCATTTAACAGCAGATCCGCATCTGTAGTGAACAATTCAGCAGGTGCATTACGTTTCTTATCAGGATGTTTTATACAAATCCGTTTGATTGCAGCCTGTAAAGTCGGAGTTTGTTTCAAAACGCGGTAAATCCCCTCGCCTACTACACCAAATCCGAATAATCCTATAACCAGTTTCTTTTCGTAAGTCATGATATATTCTCTTTATAATTATTTTAATCCCTTTGCCTTAATAAAAGCCTGATCCAGATCGTTAATCAGGTCTTCAGCCGCTTCGATGCCAACCGAAAGCCTTATCAATGAATCATTAATTCCCGAAGCCAGGCGTTTTTCGCGTGGTACCGATTTATGTGTCATTTGTGAAGGATGACAAAGCAGGCTTTTTACTCCGCCAAGACTTTCAGCCAGTTTGAAATACTCTGTTGAAGTTACAAACGCAAGAGCAGCTTTTTCAGTATCATTTTTTAATGAAAAGGAAATCATACCGCCGAACAAACCATTTTGCTGCTCTTTTGCAATTTCGTGGTTTTTATGTGATTTCAGACCAGGGTAGTTTACATGATCCACGTCTGGATGCGAAGCTAGAAAATCAGCAATTCTAACAGCACTTTCACATTGACGTTCCACACGGATTGCCACAGTTTCTATTCCGCGAATAACAAGGAAACAATCCTGTGGTCCAAGTATTCCACCCGACGAATTCTGAATAAATTTAAGTTCTTCAGCTAATTTTTCATCTTTTACAACAACCAGTCCTGCAAGCAGATCCGAATGGCCACCTAAATATTTGGTACCGCTGTGCATTACATAATCAGCGCCCAATTCAAGTGGATTCTGAGCAATTGGAGTGGCAAAAGTATTATCAATTACCACAAGGGCGCCGACTTTATGCGCCATATCTGCTATGGTTTTGATGTCCGAAATTTTAAGCGTAGGATTAGTAGGCGATTCGAGCCAAACCAGTTTCGTGTTTTTATTAAGGTATGCAGAAACGTTTGATGCATCTGTAGTATCAACGTAATGAATTACAATTCCGAACTTCTGGTAAATATGCGTGAAAAGCCTATATGCTCCGCCATAAATATCGTCTACAGCTACAATTTCGTCGCCCGATTTCAGGGTTTTCAGAATGGCATCTATTGCAGCAAGCCCTGTTGCAAAGGCAAACCCATGAGTTCCACCTTCGAGTTCAGCTATAATTTTCTCCAAAGCAGCACGTGTAGGATTGTTGGTCCGCGCATAATCGTAACCCTTATTAACACCGGGAGCTTCCTGAACGTAAGTTGCTGTCTGATAAATAGGAACCGAAATAGAACCGGTTAATTCGTCGACAGGAATAGAATGGATGATACGGGTGGATTTGTTCATGATATGTGATATTTATTGTTAAACAATTGAATGATCACTTACCCGTAAGGGCTACCGGAAAGAGCATAAAAAAAAGCTCTCCCGATAAGTCAGAAGAGCTTTGAAGATATAGCGGAAACGATATCGCAAAACTAATTCCAATCTTATCTTTCCGCCAAATGCGGTTGGATGTGGCACCTTGTCCGGATAATTTTCGGACAGGTTGTCAAGGCTTCAAAGGTCCATTTCCCTCAGCCTTTCTTGATAAGTGATTGTAATAAAGAACAACTGCAAAAGTAAAGAGATTTTTAATACAAACCCAAATGTGAAAAAAATTTAGTGTTTTTTAAGAATAAATTCAGAAGTAGCTGCAGACAGGAATATCTCAATAATTGAAATCTGTTATCGGTTGTCGAACTTATCAGCGTCCATTTTGTTTAATCCCTACTAAAATCCTTTAAACATGCAACGATTTACTTTAGTCCTCTTAGCTTTTCTTTTAGTAAGTGGATGCAAAAGCAATACCATAAAAACCGAAAAACAAATGGAAGAAAACGCAATTGGAATTAAAACAGATACAGCTACTTTTGCTGCCGGATGCTTCTGGTGTGTGGAAGCTATTTTCCAGGATCTGAAAGGAGTTCTTTCGGTAACATCAGGGTATACCGGAGGAAAAATCAAAAATCCAAGTTACCGCGAAGTTTGCACTGGCATTACTGGTCATGCTGAAGCCTGCCAGATAATTTATGATCCGAAAGTGATAACGTACGAAGAATTACTGGAAGCTTTCTGGGCAAGCCACGATCCTACTACCCTTAACCGCCAGGGTGCCGACCAGGGAACTCAATACCGGTCAGCTATTTTTTATCATAACGAACAGCAGAAACTACTAGCCGAAGCATACAAAGCCAAACTGAATTCCGAAAAGGCATTTGATAAGCCTGTAGTTACTGAGATCAGCCCGGCCGCAGCTTTTTATAAAGCCGAAGATTACCATCAGAATTATTTCAATGAAAATGGCAATGCGCCTTACTGCACTTTTGTGATAGTTCCTAAGCTCGAAAAATTCAGGAAAGTATTTAAGGATAAACTGAAATAGGAAATTCAATACATTCTGATGATCCTGTTTTCCAGCAGATTAATTACCGATTTGCATTTAAAATGATTGCGCACATATTTACTTTATGATACTTTTTATCTTTACAGCTTAAATCTGCAAGGATGAAAGAAGTACAACCCGTAACCAGGTTTTTATTTACATTACTATTAATCTCAAGCTTCATACTTTCTGCTTGTAGTGAGTGGGCTATTCCTGCTGATTTACCAGGAACATATGCTGGTAAACAAAGGGTTATAATCAGGTACGACAGAGGCGGACAATATATTTTCAGGGACGATTACGTGTTGATGAACCTTTTCATCGATGCCAAAGGAAATGTATGCGGAACGGTAGGTGGAGCTACATTCGAAAGTTGTAAAGTTACACAAAACCGTGGCTGGATCGAACGTCAGTTTGGGATCAAGACAGATTTTATGATCAAAGGCATTCTCAAAGGAAATACTTTTGATAAGGATTCCCTTGTGAATAAAGACATCAGCATTCCTTTTAACAATTCAAATGGCGAATTGAAAGGAAGCCTTTTTCTGATGACCAAAGGTGATAGTTTTCCTATCATAAGCGCCCTGAAACTTAAAAGAATGTAAAGCGTTCGAATCAACTAACTGGAGCAAATAATTAAAAATATGCAGAAAAAATCATTCATCCTTCTAGCCTTTATCCTTTTTAGCTGTAAGAATAATCATAACAAATCAGATTTCAGCCAGGAAGGTGCTATCTTCTGGGGAACCAGGTATTCGGAAGCAACTAATGTTAAATATGGAGAGGCAGCCGAACAGAAACTCGACATATACAGCCAGGGGCAGTGGATCGGCGAACCAAATTATTGGAAACCGGATTCTGTAAAACATCCGACTCTTGTTTATATTCACGGTGGCGGATGGCTTGGAGGCTCAAAGGATCAAATCACGCCATTTATTATTGCTTATCTGCAAAAAGGATGGAATGTGGTGAATGTGGAATACCGCACTGGCGATGGCACTGCACCATTAGCTGTGGATGATTGTATGGCAGCACTGCAATGGCTGACCCGCAATGCCATAAGTTATAATATTGATCTGGATAACATTGTAATTTCCGGCGAATCTGCTGGCGGACACCTGGCATTAATTACAGGAATGCTAAACAGTATCCCTGGAAGCCACAAGTATTATTGCGGAGACAGTCTGAAAATCAAAGCAATTGTGAACTGGTTTGGTATTACTGACATAGCCGGCGTTGATAATTTTTATAAAAAGCAAAATCAGGAGTCGAATTACGCCAGCATCTGGGTTGGAAATCCGACTAGAATGGATTCGATATCAAACGTTTTCTCACCTGTTAACAGAATCACTGCTTCAACGCCACCAATCATTTCAATTCATGGCAGAAAGGATTCGGTAGTTCCTTATGACCTGGCGTCAGCATTTCACATAAAACTTTCAAAGGCCGGTATCAAAAACGATCTGGTTACTATTGATGACGGAAAACACCTGGGCTTTACTAACAAGGAATATCAATATATTTTTACGCGCATTTTTGATTTCCTGGATCAGCAAAAGTAAACCCGAATTCATTTTTCAAAAATATTCAGGATTAAAAACTCAAAGAAATGCTAGGTTGATGTGAAATTTAGCGTAACTTTTTTATCTGATGCTCGTCAGATAAGAGTTGACTAATTATTCATTCAAACATCCATAATCATGCGTAACAAGGTATATTTTTCATTCATATTTTCGATTTTACTGTTTTCATCAGCAGTTTTCGCTCAACGCTCTCCTGACTTCAAAATCAGAATTGATAGCCTTTTAAATAGCATGGAAACCAACAATAAAGCCTTGGCTTCGGTCACTATCAGGCAAAACGGCCAGGTTGTTTACAGCCGTGCAATAGGCTTTATTGATAATACAGGTACAATCCCGGCAAAATCTACTCAGGAAACCCGCTATCGTATAGGTTCTATCAGCAAAATGTTCACCAGTGTTATGATTCTGCAACTGGTTGAAGAGAAAAAACTGAGCCTTGAAACTCCGTTATCAAAATTCTTCAATAAAGTTCCTAATGGTGATTTAATAACGATCAAGGATTTGCTGAACCACCACAGTGGATTGTACAATTTCACCAATAGTGAGGATTATACGAAATGGATGACCGAACCACGTTCCCGGAAACAAATGATGGATTTGATTGAAGGACAGAAACCTGCTTTTGCACCACACCAAAAAGGCGAATATAGCAATACCAATTTCGTTCTGTTGGGATATATTATTGAAGATATTACCGGGAAATCATACAAGGAAAACCTTACAAAACGAATAACAGCAAAAATCGGATTGAAGAACACTCTCTATGGAGGCAAAATCAACCATGCCGCAAATGAAGCTTCATCCTTCGAATTCACTGATGGCAAGTGGGTTATAAATCCAGAAACAGATATGAGTATTCCCGGCGGTGCTGGTTCTGTAATTTCCACAACTCCTGACCTGACTATTTTTATTACAGCACTTTTTGATGGGAAACTAATCAGTGAGAGCTCTCTGAAAAGTATGACTACCCTGAACGATGGCTTTGGATTAGGCATGTTTAAAGTACCATTTTATGAGAGATCTGCATTCAGCCATAATGGAAATATTGATGGATTCTCATCATCGCTGGGTTATTTCCCTGATGATAAAATGTCCATCGCTTTCTGCTCCAATGGATTGAATTACGGTATGAATGACATACTGATCGGACTGCTCAGTTGTTATTTCAATAAACCTTATACAATTCCGGATTTTAAAACATTAAGCCTGCCTGCCGAAAAATTAATTTCTTACGAAGGTGAATACACTTCTGAACAAATACCACTTGTAATAACCGTTAAACATGAGGGAGATAAATTAACCGCCCAGGCAACCGGACAAGCTGCATTTCCACTTGAAACCATTTCGGAGACTGAATTCAGGTTTGCGCAGGCAGGTATTGTAATGATTTTCTACAAAACATCTTCAGGCGAAGTTGCTGGATTTACATTGAAACAAGGTGGCGATTATATTTTTAAAAAGGTCGTAAAGCCTTAATAGTAAAACTCAAAATTCACTTTTTAACTCAAAACCTGTTCTCTTCCCTCATGCTTTGTAAGGGAAAATATGCACACCCTCAATGGTTACAGGAAAGCCGAAGTGTACGTTTTCAACATCCATTTTATTAATTTAGGCTAAAGCCTCAATCCTGTGGCTTTAGCTAGTCATTTCGGCTACCGTTGAAAGGTTGTCTAATGTTTTCTAATATTTTCTAACTACTATTAAATTAAACATTTTAATACGTAGCGAATACATCGGAACGTTTTCTTGTGTAAGTATGTCAATAACAGCATTGTGGCAAATCCAAAATCAGGATTCCTCTAAAAAAAATAATTCCTATAAAAATTTTAGTTCTTACCTGGACCTGAATAAACAAAAAACCAGATTTCATTCATTTAAACGTGATAATCAGCACATAATCATGCAATTTAAAAAATTAAGTTAAAGGCAATAAAGCTTTTACAGGCCTTGGGTTTGGGATAATTTACTTACGAGTATTTAACAACCTTTAACATTATTGAACATTTTTAAGTTTTTCATGTTTTTAGTTCGATCAAAAAGATTAGGTTAATTCCTTTAATCCCCCTAGGACTCCGAAATCCAAAACCAACTGCAGACTTTTTTTTCTCAATTGCAACCGGCTGTTACTTGTAAATTTCGTTTACGAAAAAATCCATTTAAAACTCCGGCATACTTCTACAAACTTCCAGGCATTTTCATTGATATACGATTGAACGAGATTCAAATCCTGATTCACAACTATTTGTTACTTAAAATTTAGTGGATTTTGTAATCTCATTTTTAAAGTAAAATTTATTATTAACTTGATAGGACATAATTCTATTATGGAAACACTCAGAATTTTTATAGCATCATCAGCCGAACTTGAATCCGACCGGAAAGCTTTCCGAGATTTCCTCAGTGTCGAAAACGACAGGCTTCATACCAAAGGGATGTACCTTGAACTTGTTCAATGGGAGCATTTTCCGGACTCAGTATCTCAGACAAGTCTGCAGGATGAGTACAATAAGGAATTGAAAAAATGTGCAATCGCCGTTTGTCTTTTTTATAAAAAAGCCGGGAAATATACGCAGCTGGAATTTGACACCGCATTGAAACAATTCCATGAAACCGGCTCGCCTTTGATATATACTTATTTCAAAACCGGCGGTCCTGATCCGGATCCTGCAGACATAAGTGCTCAGGAAATGGTGAAATTCAAAAATCGACTTAGCGAAATTGGACATTTCTTAACCAGGTATAACAGTACTGAAGATTTGTTGCTACAGTTCAGAAAACAGCTGGACAGGCTTGAAGACAAAGGTCTGATCAAAGTTCAGGAAGATGTTAAAGCCGAAACTAAAGAGGCAGTTACCAATTATATGAATAGAATTAATTATTCAATGAAAATTAAGAAACAAGAGGCTGGAAAAATAATTAACGTCCACACTAATTACGGTGGAATTAATCTTAGTGAATAAAATTAACATTTTAAGGTATGTCTGAGGATCCAATCGATAACAACATCATCAACCATGATGAGGGAAACGAAGTAGTTATGCATGTTGAAAATCAACAAGCTAAATCTATTTTAAATATTGAAAAAAATGAAGGCGGTATACATAATACTAACATTTATAATACAATTGAAAGAAAAGAAATAAAACCTGCCAATAAGTACCTGTGTCGTAACCTGATAGAAGCCATTCAGGAATACAGCCCTAAAGTGAAGAATTTCCTGGAGATGACTATTGATGATTCTGAAAGAGCAAACTGGGAAACTCAGGATTCGTACCTGAATAAAGCCAAGGACCTTCTGATTTCTTCGTATGCCTCCGTTTTGGGCGATTTTCTCCGAAAAATTATAGGCAGCGATAAACAAAGGGACTATTTTGGATTAAGCCAGGCAATAACAAAAAGAACGCTTCAGCTTTTATGTTTTTCTTTTGTTTCCAGTTTGTGGGATCAGCCAAAAGAAAAAGTACAACAGATTACTCCTGAACAACTTAAACAGTTAAAAAAACTTTTCTATACCGGTGTTGAACCTAACATTTCGTACTATGCTGACCTGTTTAGAACCCTGGTAACTATTTTCGGGCAACTGCAACTGGAATATCCGTTTGAAGAAATCAAAACCATGGAAGATGACTTAAATGGCGAAAATGCTTTTATAGGAATCTGTAAATCCATTGATGCATTCAGGATTAAATTCGGGGAGAACGAAACAATGCCATCTATCGATGAAATTGAAAAAACTTTAACATCATTCCTGGTAACACTAAATTTTCTTGCCGCATATAAGATGGTATCGGTGAAGGACATAGGATACGAATCAGTGCGAAAGAACAGCATACAGTTTGTACACACTTATAGCCTGCTTGGCGTAAATAAAACCATGGAAGGCGACGGGCAAAAATACAGTTACCAGGATACAGGTAAGAACACCGATGCTGTTTTACTTATCAGGGATAAATATCCTGACGGACTTAATCTTTTTCCTTTTATTATTGACATTAACGCCCTCAGGGATCAGAGGCTTGTAAAAATCTGTTTCTACGCATGGAACGATGAAAATGATAAAACCCTCGTATATTATGATCTGAATAAAATCCCTTTTGAAGATAACGATGAATCTGACGTAACAATTGAAAAGAACAAAGAACTCGAAGAAATTGAAAATGACTTAATTGCAATATACAAAAGTTCTGACAGAGATATTACAGGACTGAAAGCAAATGACGGAGAAAAATACAAAAAAATGAAGCTTTTCGAAGTGTATAATACTTTTCAGGATGCAAAAGAAACATTTTTCGGAATAGCGGATTCTTAGCCTTTATTCCCGAAGCCAAATTATAAGGAGAATATATATCTTAACGTATTGGCATGAAAAAATATCCCTTCAAATTTTTAGAGTCCTATAATAATAAAGATACTGATATATTTTTTGGCAGAGATCAGGAGATCAAAGCCTTATATGAAATGGTATTTCAGAGTTCCATTTTACTGGTTTACGGTGCTTCGGGAACAGGTAAAACAAGTCTGATACAATGCGGATTAGCCGGGAAATTTAAATCATACGACTGGCTGGCTCTTACTGTGCGAAGAGGAAACAACATCAACACTTCACTGGAAAGAGTGCTGAATGATGCAGGTGGCAACCAGGCAGGCGAAGAGGAAGAAACCAATGGCGGTAAAATACTAACTGGCATTTCGAAACAAATCAGGAATGTATATCTCAATAACTTCAAACCGATTTACCTGATTTTTGACCAGTTTGAAGAATTATATATTTTGGGAAACAGGGATGAGCAGGATAAATTTATACTGGCGATAAAGGAGCTTTTAACACTTGAACAACCTGTAAAGCTTATAATTTCTATCAGGGAGGAATACCTGGGCTACCTATATGATTTTGAAAGAGCTGTTCCACAACTTCTCAGGAAAAAGCTCAGGGTTGAACCCATGAATATTGATAAGGTGACGGATGTGCTTGTGGGAATTAATAACCACAAAAATTCCAATGTCCACATTAAGGACGATGAAATAGCAGCCATTACCGAAGGGATTTTTAACCGGCTCAAAGGAGCAAAAAAATCACTAACTATACAACTTCCATATTTACAGGTCTTTTTAGATAAATTATACATTGAAATCACAAATGATGAATCCCGCGAGCAAGATGCGTTAATTACCAATGATACTTTGGTTGGAATGGGCGACATTGGAGATGTGCTCCGTGATTTCCTTGAAAGCCAGGTTAAAAGTATAAGCGAAAACAAAAGTACGGCCGGAAAAATTGTTTCAACTGATACAATCTGGAAGATTCTTTCTCCTTTCTCCACACTCGAAGGCACCAAGCAGCCCATCCTTCTTAAAGATCTTCTGGAACAGCTTAATGGGAAAGAAAATATAACTGAAACACTTGTAAAACAATGTGTTGAAGAATTTTCCCAGCGAAGAATACTGAATTCAACAGATACTGCTGAACAATACGAACTCACCCACGACACCCTGGCTAAAACAATTGCCGAAAGACGTACGGACGAAGACATTGCTTTGCTCGAAATCCGCAGGCTGATTAAAAACCAGGTAGCTACTAATGAAAATGCCAGGGAATATTTTACCGAAAAGCAGTTAAATTTCATTGAGCCGCAAAAGGCACGTCTGGAAAATTTGAGCAAAGAGGAAGAGGAATGGATAGAAAAAAGCAGGCGTAAAGTTGCGTCCGAAAAAATTCAAAAAGAGAAATTACAGCGTAAGCAACTGAATCGCGCCCGAATTGTAGCAGGAGTAATTTTATTGCTAGCAATAGTGGCCTTTTTCGCAGCAATAGATAGCTATAATAAAACCAAATTAGCCAAAAGCCAAACTGATTTAGCACAAAAACGCTTGTTGAAAACTTATTTGTTGGAAATAGAAAGATATAAAAAGGATATTGAAATCAAAACAATAAATCTTTCGTCATTTAAGAGTTTCGGCGCTTCGGATATTGCTGACAGAGTGACATTTACTATAGACAGCCTGAACAATATAACAAAAAAGCTGGCAAAAAGCAGTGATAGCTTAAAAGGATTAATTAAGGAACCCTAGATTATTCCACCATGATAAAGAGTTTGATTATATTTTCACTAATTCTGATCCTAAACCTTGAAGGAAGGTCGCAGTGTGATTTGCCATTTTATCATAAATACATTTCCAAAGGCGATTCGGTGCTGAAAATTATCAAAGCCAAAAAAGGTGGAACTGCAGATGATTACAAGGCGGCTATAAACCACTTCAATACTGCAATGCTGGTGTGTCCCGACAGTGCGGAGCATGCAAGGAGCAAGATCCTGGAAGTTTTTAAAGAGATTCAAAAGTTAAAGCAACTGGCAGATAATGAAAAGAATGATGCCGATCAACAGAGAGAAAAAGCAGAATCAGCCACTTACAGGTTTAAAGTTTCCACTTTTGCTAATGCTCCTTACAAATACATACGTTTAATACGTGACGGACCGGAAGATGTTGAAAAAATCAGAAATGAATCGTTCGATTCAAAATTGATAGCCTATTGTTACCACCTTGATATTCTGGGAGATTCGATTAGGAAATACTGTGACAGTATATCACCTGACTATAACGTGCTGATGGATAAGCTATATTATGACAACGATTTATACGAAAAAATTTATTACTGCCTCAAAAGCCTGAATCCCGAAGATACGGTTGCATTAAAACCATTCAAAGGCAAAAGACCGGATTTCGGATTAAAAAAGTTCACTGAAGGTGATAAAATCTATACTGTAGAATTTGAAAACAGGCAAATAAAGACAACCAGAAACGGTGTTGAAGAGATACTTGTTCCCCCGTCAGATCATCAGTTTATTTCATTTACGCTATCCCGAACGTCGAAACGATTGTTTTGTGCCACGGATGATAATTACATATTTGTTTACAGCTTTTGCGATAGTATCAAGCCAATGCTGCTTAAAGATGAAACAATTGCTATGGGATCAAAGATTACGGCACTCGACTTTAAAGAGGACAGCAGTATTATATTTTTCGGAACCGTTAAAGGAGATATAGGATTTATTCGATACAATTCCGATAGAAAGAACCAGCCCGTTTACGATGTGGAAAATTCATTGGGGTCAGAAATTACTTCAGTAGGTTTTTTTACGCATAAAATTGAAAAAGATTCTCTCAGAACCTTTCTACTTGCTACAAGTCTTAAAAACCGCTCGGCAGTATATGAACTGAACAGCAACTACCTTACACCGAATTATAAATTTTCGGGAAATGCGCTTCCTCGCCGGGGTTTGGGAAATATAAATCATGCAGTATTTGATTCTGATTGTCAAAAAGTAATTATTGAAACAAAAAAAGATGATGCAAAAGACCCTTCTTTATGGGAATGGAATCCTTTCAGCAGGGAAATACTTGAAGGTTTAAAAGTTGTAATCACGGCAAAATTAAAAAGCAATGAAAACCAAGTACCTGCGGAACAGATTTTGAACAAATCCAAAGTTAAATTCTACTAAAGTATGAAGAAAATATACTGGCTTTTGATTGGATTCATCAGTTTGGCTTCAAACATCAATTTATCAGCACAATGCAGCGATATATTGACGTCAGGCTACGGTACGGATGTTCAGACAATTTGCCTTAACCAATCCATCCTGAAAATTACATATTCAACAACAGGCGCCGATACAGCCTTTTTTAGTGTACCTGACGGAGTAAAGGGAGCATGGGATAGAATCAGTAAAGTGGCCATTATCAGCGGTACACCAACCGGCATGGGGCTTTTAAAATATAAGATCACTTTCAGGTGTACAACTACTTTTTCTGATTCAGGAATCATTAAAGTTAATCCTTTACCGGTTGCATCAGTCACAAACAATAAAAGTCCGATATGTTCAGGTGAAAATGCTGTTTTTACTATTTCAGGAACCAGTGGAGCAATAGTAGCATACAAAATCAATGGAAGTTCTGAAAAGTCGGTTTTGTTAACCAGTGGATCGGCAGAAGTAATCATTACCGCAGCTGACACAAATCAGACAATATCTCTTGTGTCTGCCATTTATCCGGCCACCGGCTGTTCCAATAAACTATCAGGATCATCTGCCGTAACTTTATTGCCGCTAGTTTCAGCCTCAATACAAGGTTATGCATCTGTTTGCCAGGGTGAAGCCCAGCCTGTAATTATTATGCAAGGATCAAATGGAAGCGTTCCGTATACTTTTACGTATAACGTAAATGGCTCAAACAATAAAACCCTTATTACAAAAGGAACAGCAACTTCTGATTCATTATATGCACCAACAACTTCCGCAGGCTCATTTGTTTATAACCTGGTATCAGTTTCCGACAGCAAAGGATGCATAGTGAATCATTTTCCAGCTGATTCAACATCTGCTGCCGTAAATATTTTAATCAAACCATTTTTAACAAGCGGCAAAACCGAAAGTGTTTGCAACAATACCACATTTAACTATAAAGCAATCAGTTATCCTGAAAGCACAATTATAAGCTGGTCGAGAGACTCAATTGCAGGAATTAAAAATACTGCCCAAAAAGATACGTTAACTGATAAAATTAAGGAAAAGCTTGTAAATACAACTTTCCAGCCGGTTACAGTTGATTACAGGTTCACACTGTCAAACTCCAGCAATTGCATTTCCACTGAAACACTAAAAGTAACAGTAAATCCAAACCCAATAACGGATAAGGTAAATGACACCTCATTTTGTAACGGTCAAGCTGTTGCCGGATTCAGTTTTGGTAGTACTTCACCGGGTGCTTCCTTCACCTGGTCCTCCTCCAAAAACATAGGTTTCGGCACCAACGGAAGTGATAATATTTCACCTTTCGGCGCCATTAATCCGGGAAATTCGCCAGATACAGCCATTGTTACAGTTTCGGTTCATCTAAATGAAGGCAAATGTCAGGGACCCGACTCCAAATACAAAATCATTGTTCTACCCACACCCGAGCTCACAAGTACCTCGGATACAAGTATCTGTGATAATTCAATTTTTAAATATTCAGCTAAAAGCTCAGCAAAGGGAGTAAATTTCAGTTGGGTGCGTTTACCAAATCCCCAAATAACGCCCCTTCCGGAACCTGAAACTTCCGGTTCGTTGATTCAAGAAAAGCTTCACAATTCATCAACAAACCCTATTGAAGTAAAATATGTTATTACCATGAAATTCACGGACGGTTCCTGTTCCGTATCCAGAATTTTAACTGTTGCAGTAAACCCGACACCTGTTATCCATTCAATAAATGATTATACTTTCTGCAAAGGAAATCCTGTAAGCGGAATTAAATTCAGCAGTGATACTCCAAACTCATTTTTTACCTGGACGTGCTCGCCCAGTATTGGATTCGGCTCAAGTGGCATTGGAAATATACCCTCTTTCATTGCCGGAAATTCCATTTCCGATTCCGTTAATGCCAATGTGACGGTATCAATTAAAACCGGCGCTGAACTGTGCGCGGGCTCCGATTACCGGTTTACAATTACAGTGCTTCCTTTGCTCAAACTCTCAAGCACAAAGGATACCAGTGTTTGTGATAACATACTTTTCACTTACACCGGCAAAAGTTCAGCCAGGGGAATAAGTTTCGCATGGGAACGACCATTAGTGGCAGGTATAAGTAACTTGCCCTCAGCCGGAAACGACTCATTGGTGAGTGAAATATTGCATAATGAAACCTCACAGCCTGTGAGAGTTAAATATTATTTTACGTTATCAGCCAGTCCGCTTTGTGATACACGCGATTCAGTTTTGGTGACTGTCAACCCGACACCTGTAATCTATCCGGTTAACGATACCTCATTTTGCAACGGCGACGTTATAAACGGGCTCAATTTCAGGAGCGCTTCGCCCGATTCATCATTTTACTGGACTTGCGATAAATCAATCGGGTTTGGTAAAAGCGGAGGTGGAAGTATTCCAGCATTTATAGCAACAAATATGGGTGATTCTCCGATCATTGCCAATATAGCAGTTATGGTTAAAGCGAGTAAAGATCGTTGTCCTGCAACTGATTCCACCCGGTTCAGGATTACTGTTTACCCGTTACTCCTACTGGTAAGTACAAAGGATACAAGCATTTGCGATAGTGTTGCCTTCAATTATAGCGCCCGCAGTTCGGCTAAAGGGGTAAGTTACAGTTGGGAAAGGCGTGCTGTACAAGGAATCAGCAACCAGGTGGCAGGCAAAAACGATTCAGTAATAAGTGAAGTGTTGCATAATACGACCTCGCTGCCTGTAGTTGTTAAATATTATTTCACCCTGTCAGCTGGTAGTCATTGCTTTGCGCGGGATTCGGTAAAAGTTACGGTTAATCCTACACCGGTCATCACTCCGATAAATGACCTTTCATTTTGTAACGGCAATATTGTAAACGGAATAAATTTCAACACTAATTCTCCCGATTCATCATTTACCTGGGTCAGTGATACTTCCATTGGTTTTGGGAAAAGCGGAATTGGGAATATTCCGGTATTTACAGCCACAAACACAGGAAAATCACCAGTTATTGCCACGGTTACAGTTTCGGTAACTGCCGGTAAAAATAATTGTCCGGGCAAAAGCAAGTCGTTCAGGATTACGGTTAACCCTTCACCACCCAGGCCCGATTACACCTGGCTTAACCTGCATGGAAATAATTTATGCAAAGGTTCGGAAAATATAAACTTCAATATTACTTCGGTGGATTATTCTATTTCATATTTGTGGACCTCAAGTTCTCCGAATGTTTCAATACGGAATAAAGAAGATGCCAATACTGCGATTTCGTTTCCTGAAGCCGGTAATTTTGATATTAAGGCTTTCGCGATAAATAACGCAAATGGAGGATGCAGGGATAGTGTATTGCAAACAGTACATATTAAGGATACCATTGGCATTGAAGAACAGCGAATTATTCTGAAACAACCGGGCAATCTTCTTTTCTATCCCGATAATACAATGAATCCGATGAACGGATATCGATGGGGTTATGATGTACTTTTAAGCTCATCACCTTCAAGGGTTTATGGCCCGCCAGAAACAATCGATGGACAGGTATACCAGTTTTTCGCTCCCGGCAACAGGTTTATAACCGGGAATGTGCTGGATACAATCCAGTATTCATATTGGGTTTTGATTCAGGATGGAAGTTGTTACAGCAGGATTTACTACAATGGACCATATGCAAAATTGAAAATCGGACAGACTCCTAATGAAATCAATTCAGTTGAACTGAACGTATTCCCAAATCCAAATAACGGAATATTTGAAATTGCCCTGTCCGGGAATATCTACGGAAACATAAATGCGAAAATTTACAACACTTTCGGCCAAGTGGTTTACACTCAAAATTTTGTAAAAAATATACCTCAAATCAATGAAGACTTCAATATAACGGAGTTGCCCCAAGGTATGTATTACCTGGTGATAAACAGCAGCGATCTTAAAAAAGTGGTGACACGCTTTATTATTCAACATTAATCGCACAGGAATATGAAATATAAAATTGCATTATTGGTTATTTTGTTCCCTCTTTTTATCCGGGCTCAATCTGTCAGCCAGCTGGATACGCTTGCAGTAAAGGTTATACAGGATTTAAAAGCTTCCTGGACTTTTGGTCTTGACAATAGTAATAAATCAGTGGATATCAGGACTTTTAACAAATTTAAAGCACTTTTTGATAAAAATGCTATGATCGATGATGAATACAATTATCAATACATTCCCGGGGATACATTAGGAAAATATATAATAAAGATTGTCTCCAAACCCTTCGATGTGTATGCGCATGATGTGGCCCTGGAAATAAGCAGGTTAAAAATTGTAAATACTTACACAAAAGACTCCATTGGGAATTGGGAGAATAACGTGCTGATTGTTAAGACAGAAAAAAATATTTTGGCCGAAAAACAAAGAAAGTTCATGATGAAAGATGTAGATGGCCTAACAAAAAGCATCATACATTTCCATCTGGAAATAGAATTTCCGTCAAAAAAATCAAAACCCGGCGATTCATTAAAAATGGTTGACAATCTAAAAAAAATGATCCTGAATAACCCTGATTCAGTTTATAGATTCAGTTCAAAGTCAACATCATATATCAGTCTGATAAAAATAAATGACTCAACAATCAGGATCGGGAGCATCAGGAGTGCCGGTAAATCATTCAATCTTACGTGCCTGAATGATTTTGATGGAGATGGCGTGCTGAACGGAGAAGACAGTACAAAGAGTAAACATGGTGATTTCACAGCACATGGCCGTCCTGATTATGATTTCGACGGAGTTCCGGATGAAGACGATAAATGTGAGCATACCTATTCCGAAACAACAAAGAACGAGGGCTGTCCGGATGCCTATTTTATCACCAGAAACCAGTCCGACGGTTTTATCGGAGTTCAGTTCAATTCGGCTGATATAAATCTGCCTGAACTTAATCAACTCGATTACCGTGACGAATCAGGCAACGATGCAATGGATGTTTTGCAATCAAAGAAAGGAGTTTTACAAAATCCCGGCATTATTCCCGGAATAGTTGTAGGTGGAAATTTCAGCTATTACTTCGGTGAAAACGGCAAGAATGCAGGTGTTTCTATAGGATTTTCCTATTCCGGTTTCAAGGCTGTTTACCAGCTTACTGAACCTATTAACTACACATATAAATCTTCCGACGGAACAAATTATTACCGAAGGCAGGTTTTGATAAATGCGTTGAACGAAGAAATTAAGTACAACGTATATAATATTCCCGTAATGTTCAGCTACAGGCTCAAGCCAGGTTTTATAGGAGGCAATAAATTGATTATCAATCTGAAAGCAGGTCCATCGCTGATTCTTTTCAATAACTCGACTGACTATAATGCACGTATTGATTTTGGCGGATTGTACCAGGTGGATTCCATTCGTAAGGACGTAATTACATACTACGATCATTTCGACCAGAGTTCCAAATGGAATATCTTACTTACGAGCCAGTACATCAACTCCCAGAATCCAAATCCGGGCAGCGCAGATGTTTTTTCCCAATTATATTCAGCCTCAGCAAAATATGATTTTGCAAGTAATAAAAGCTATTTGGGAACAAAACTGCTAACACGAACAACAGTTGCTGTTAATATTGGCTGCGACCTGCAATATTATTTCACCAAAGGAAAAGCCCCGGAAAATGGATTTGCAGTTAAATTGGGAGCACACCTGGTTTATGTACCATCCTATGGAGGAAATCAGAATTACGAACCTATTGATAAAACCACGGATGAGTATAATTCCATTTATAACAGCAGTGCAAAATCAATTTACAGCGCCCTGGGCTTCAACCTGGGTTTCGTGTATAGGTTCTGAAATCACTAAATCATTTTCAAAGATGTGAAGCAGCTGTCAGAACAAATGGTTATCAAAACATTTTATTTAAATTATTAAAAACCAATCTCTTATGGACATAAATGCGTTTAATGAATATCTTGAAAAAAGATACAAGGGACAAATGGATTATTATTCAAAGGCATCGGCAAAGAACCAGAAGAAATATAAAAATTTTCAATGGATGTTGATCATTTTGTCGACACTAACTACCATTATGGCCGCACTGCCCCGCGACCAATTCGATCTGCACTATGCTGTTGTGGTTTCAGCCGCTTTGGTAACCATAATAACTTCGGCTTTAAAAACCTTCCAGTACCAGGAGTTGTGGGTAAATTACCGCTCAACCAACGAGCAACTGAAACCCGAAATTTATTATTACCATTTTAATGTGGGGGATTATGGGAAAGAAGGCGCTGACAAAGAGACCATTTTTATTAAACATGTGGAAGCTATTTTGAACAAGGAACATGATGGCTGGCCAGTAACAAAGAAACTTAGGGAATCGGAAGATAAACAAGCCCAGCCGAAAGATGAAAATGTGAATAAACCGACAGAATAACTCTAAAAGCTCAATCCCCAAACAACAAAGACGGCTTAAAACCTTTGCTTTCATCATATGAAATCAGTATGAAAAAATATCCCTTCAAATTTCTGGACGCTTATAATCAAAACGACACCGAAATCTTTTTCGGAAGGGATGAAGAAATCAAAGTACTCTATGAAATGGTTTTTCAGAATTCTATCCTGTTGGTTTACGGGGCCTCAGGAACTGGAAAAACAAGCCTGATACAATGTGGATTAGCCGGCAAATTTAAATCGTATGACTGGTTGGCACTTACCGTGCGAAGAGGGAGCGATATGAATACATCACTGGAAAAAGCCCTGAGCGATGCCGGTGAAAATGATATAAGTTCTGATGATCAATACAATACTCCTGGCAGCAAAACCCTGACAGGATTGCCAAAATTGATCAGGAATGTTTATCTCACTCATTTTAAACCTATTTACTTGATTTTTGACCAGTTTGAAGAACTGTATATACTAGGGAATAAACCGGAACAAGAAAAATTTATCCGGGCTATAAAGGAAATTTTATTGTGTGAGCAAACCGTAAAACTCATCTTCTCGATCAGGGAAGAGTATCTCGGCTATCTTTATGATTTCGAACGATCTGTTCCTCAACTTCTCAGGAAAAAACTCAGGGTCGAGGCCATGACCATCGATAAAGTAACCGATGTACTCACCGGCATCAATAATTATAAAAATTCAAATGTTCATATCAAGGATGATGAGATACCGGCCATCACCGAAGGCATTTTTAACAAACTGAAAGGAAAGAAAAATACACTCACCATTCAACTACCTTACCTTCAGGTTTTTATGGATAAATTATACTTTGAAATCACACAAGATGAAAGCCAGCAAACTGAAGCCCTGATCACAAATGAAACGCTGGTAGGAATTGGAGATATTGGTGATGTGCTCCGTGATTTCCTGGAGAACCAGGTAAAAAGCATCATCAGGAAATTAAGCATAGAAGGTTGGAATGTCACAACCGACATAATCTGGAAAATACTATCGCCCTTTGCTACACTCGAAGGAACCAAGGAACCTATTTTGATAAAAGAACTTCAGGGCCGGCTGATGGATTTCGATACTAAGCTGATAGATGATTGTCTTACAGAGTTTTGCAACCGGAGAATTCTTAATTTTTCGGAAAACACAATCCGGTATGAGCTTGCACATGATTCGCTTGCCAGGTGTATAGCTGAAAAACGAAGCGACGAAGATATAGCTTTACTTGAAATTCGCCGTTTAATTAATAACCAGGTGGCCATAAAAGCTGATGCACGGGAACTCTTTACAGAAAAACAGTTGAATTTCATTGAACCATATCTCGACAAACTAAACTTAACTGCGGAAGAGGCAAAACTGATTATTGAAAGTAAAAACAAAATTGAGCTCGATAAAAAACAGAAAGAGGAGGAACAAAGGAAGGCTAAAGAGTCTGAGGAAAAAACACGCAAAGTGGCTCTTGATCTGGAATCACAAAAACAGAGTTTGAAGCGCACAAGGATGGCAACAATTGTTATTTCTCTCCTGGCAGTTATTTCAGTAATTGCAACGCTTTTTGCATTAAGACTCTCGAAGGAATCTGAAAAAGCCAAAATAAATGCAATTCAGGAAAATGAAATAGCACAAAAAGCTCAGAAAAAGGCTGATAGCGCCTACCGGGAGATTTCAATAAAGGACAGCATTCTTAGCGGAGGAGTTAAACCACTTTTAAATGCTTTAAGCATATTGCCTGAAAATGTTCAGAAAAGCATGGAAAGCGTTCAAAGGTTATTTTTATCAAGCACTCCCGAAAATGCCGTATCAAAGGTGGATAATGCCATTAAGTTCAAGATTGAAGTATTTTATCTTCCTGACATCATTCGTGAAGCAAAACCAAGAGCAGAAAAAATTGCTGAACTCCTGAAGAAACAATTCCCGCAATCCAATATTTTAGTAGTTCCGCTCACTGTTGAACAAAATAGCCGGGCTGGCTATAGAATAAGTGCAAACCAGATAAGATGCGAAGGCTCTGAACTTGAATTTGCACAAAAAGTACTTGCAACAATAAGTTCAGGCAAAGTATTTCAAAAAGAACAACCGATCATTCACTTCACCACTAGCATTACCAAAGATTATATAAGCATTTTTGTCAGGAATATGTAATTTACAGCATATCTATAATTTAGCTGTTATTCCGGACCAGAATTAATTCTCTATAGTTCAAATACTGTCTTCTTCCCTCCTGCTTTATAAAGCAGAACATGAGCATCTTCAACAGTCACAAGACATCCATACCTGACACTTTCCAGATAAGGTTTAATAACTTCAAAAAAAACCTCAATTTTGGAGCTTTCGTCAATTATTTCGACCACCACCGGAAGTTTGTCGTTGGTTTCCCAGAATTTCGCAGAGTGAATAACGCTGCTTCCACCATAGCCCATAACTCCTTTATGAACCGTTGCACCGGCCATTCCATTGCGCCGGGCAGCAAAAACCAGCATCTCATACAAAGGAGTGTGCTTAAGTTTATCCGTTGAACTGGTGTAAATTCTTAAAATCTTGACGTTTTCATTGGTATTCATGACTATAAGATTTTAATAAGCATGATGCCTGCAAATGTTGCTAATAACCCTATAAAAATACTGCTGCCGGTATACAAGAAGAAATTGAAAAGTTCATTGTCGCGAAGCATAGCCATATTTTCTGCAGCAAATGCAGAAAAGGTTGTAAATCCACCACAAAATCCTACCGTTAAAATTAAACGCCATTCCGTACTTATTAAATTCCCCTTTTCTGAAACCCCGTAAATAAGTCCGATTAAAAAGCAACCCACAACATTAACCACAAAGGTTCCATAAGGAAATGAAGAAGGAAAATACGTAGCAAAATAGCGCGAAGTCATAAACCGGGCAACAGTTCCTAAAAAACCACCTGTTCCAACCATAAGTATTAATCTGATCATTTTAAGGTTTTCGGTGTTAGGATTTAGGAGTTAGGAGCAAATCTGTACTTGTGATCAAAATTAAGCATTTTTATCGAGAAACCAAATATCTGGTTCTGTCTATTGTATAAATAACCAGAGTAGTTTATATAAAAAAGGTGCGAATTGAGTTGATTGACAAGCCGACGCTCACCATACATTTCACTATTCACACCTTCACTTTTCTCTATTACTAATCCCAGTTAATAATCACCTGTCACCATTCACTTTCAACTAGTCCATTAAATTCAGACAATGCTCAATCTGTTTCCAGGTAAGTTCAATGTCGTGATCAAGGCCAACACTGAAGCGAACCAAGCCTTCAGATAAGCCCATGTCGTGCTGTATTTCGTCAGGAACTTCACTTGATGTACTTTTACCTGAATTGCTGAACAATGTTTTAAAATAACCAAGACTAACAGCCAGGTATCCAACGTCATGCATTTCCATAAGTTCCATAAATCTTGAAGCTTTTTCGCTTGAAAGCATATCGATTGACAGCATTCCGCCAAATCCAAAATCAGGGTTCATCTGGCTTTTCAAACTCTCATGACCTTTATGTTCCGGTAAGCCTGGATAACTGATTGTCAAACCAGCTTCTTTCATTTTAATCGCCAGGTACATCGCATTTTTACTGTGCTGTTGCATGCGAATATGAAGTGTATGCAGGTTTTTCAGAATGCTCGATGAACGCATTGGGTCAAGCGCCGGTCCAAGAAGCATGGCTGTACCATTGTTCACATCAATCAGAGAACCTATAAATTCGTGCGATCCGCAAATGGCTCCGGCAACACAATCGTTTTTACCATTGATAAACTTGGTCATTGAATATACAACAATATGCGCTCCCAAAACCGCTGGCTGCAGGATCATAGGGGTGAAAGTGTTGTCGACAATCAACTTAATGTTATGTGTGTTGGCGATTTCTGCCAATGCCGGGATATCAGCTATCTGAAGCATCGGGTTGGTCATCGATTCCGTGTAGATGATTTTTGTTTCGGGAGTTATAGCTTTACGAACTGCGTCCAGATCAGTAATATCAACGAAAGTAGTTTTAATATTAAACTTAGGCAGGTAGTTTTGCATAAAAGCGAAAGTTCCGCCATACGAAGAAACACTGGCTACAATGTGATCGCCTGCGCTGCATATCTGCAAAATAGTTGAAGTAATTGCAGCCATTCCCGAAGCCGTAACCCAGCCTTCTTCGGTACCTTCCATAGCGGAAAGAACGTCGGCAAGGTATTTATTACTTGGATTCCAATGGCGGGAATACAGGAAACAGCCTTCAGCTTCACCATGAAAAGTATCGGCCATAGTTTTAGCCTGTAAGAATGTATAAGTTGCTGAATCGGTGATGGATGGATTTACATCTCCAAATTCGCCGAACTGTTTCATCTCAAAAATTGCGCGTGAGGGATCGTGTTTCATACTACTGATTTTTTAGTGAAATTACTGATTTTTTGAATTTCGAATGTTTCTTTGCTTTGAGAATGCAAAACTATCAGATGTTTATCAATCTGGCAATATATATGACATTTTGAATCCATATATCAAATATATTTTTAATTTTGAATCTTTTAAGATAATATTACTTTCATTTTTAATTTAAACAAAACAAACTATGCAATTAAACTTTCATCTTGATGCTCTCGACCGAAGAATAGTAGAACAATTAATGAAAGACGCACGCATGTCGTACGTCGAAGTTGCCCGCCATTGTAAGGTAACTCATACTGCTGTGCATCAGCGCATCCACAAGATGAAGGAAGCCGGAATTATTTCAGGATCGCAACTGGTTTTCAATCATAAAAGCATGGGGTATCTTACCTGTGCGTTTATCGGGATACAGGTAAATCTCTCTTCGACAAGCACGCATAATGAGGTTTTTAATAAAATAAGGGAAATTCCCGAAATCGTTGAATGCCATCATATTTCAGGAAAGTATTCGTTGCTGATTAAAATTATTACCAGGAACAATGAACACCTTAAACAGGTAATAGTTGAACAGATACAAGCTATCCCGGAAATTTCATTTACCGAAACTTTTATTTCACTGCAAGAAGGTTTTTCGAGGCAATTGCCTATTGGCTGATATTTTGAGATTATAAAGTGAATTGCTAATGGCGAACAGCTATGTTGCTCATTATCTGTTATTTAATAATATCACACCCGAATTAATTATTTTGTTACTTTTGTAAAATATTAATAACTCAACTATTTTAAAATGAAAAAAATTGTAATCCTGGTACAGGTTATCGGCCTTACCTTGTTAATGGCCTGTAATTCAGGTGGCTCAGGAAAAAGCGGCAGCCTTGATCAGCCTTTTGGCGAAAAAAGAGGTATTGTTTCGTACAAACCAATGGACATGATGGGAGTTAAAGTTACTCAAACTATGTATTTTGACGATTACGGAAAAAAGGAAATGCGTGAAACCATGGTTGAAGGAAATATGATGGGCATGGAAATGCGCCAGCACACGATTGATATCAGGGATGGCAATGTTATGTATCATTACGAGCTTGAAAATATGTCGGGTGGACAGGACAGGGCTACAAAAAATGTATATAAGTCAACTCTTACACCTGAAATGTTTGAACAAATGAATGTTGGATCTTTAAGCGATAAACTTAAAAAACAGCTCAATTATAAAGACGAAGGTAAAGAAACCGTAGCCGGTCTCGAAGGAATTAAATATTCAATTGTTCCAGACAGTGCTAATCCTTTAAATCGCATAACCGGAGTACATTATAAAAATATTCCTATCAAAATAAAGATGGGACAAATGGAAATAATTGCTGAAAAAGTAGATTTTGATGCAGCAGTTCCTGCTGAAAAATTTAATCTCCCTGCAGGTTATAATGTTATGGACCAGCCCACACAACAAGCCCCACAAACTCCTGCTGAAACTCAGCCGGAAGCACAGCCAGAAAAAAAATAACATTTATTTTATTCCTGAAAGATTTAACAGCCTGCATATTGCGGGCTGTTTGATTTATTGCTTTTCCTCAGTTACAGCGGTTTGCAAATTTTAACAGAGCCAAAGGAACAAAAAGCACTCTCACATTGTTTTGTAAGAGATATTCAAAAAGAAAGCAGGCAAAATCCGGTTAAAAATGGTAAATTTGCCGCTCATTTAAAAATTCCCTACATATGGATTATGATGTTATTGTAATTGGCAGCGGACCAGGTGGTTATGTAGCAGCAATCAGGGCTTCTCAACTCGGCTTAAAAACAGCCGTTGTCGAAAAATCAGAACTGGGAGGAGTTTGCCTTAACTGGGGATGTATTCCTACCAAAGCTTTGCTTAAAAGTGCCCAGGTATTCAACTATCTGAAACATGCAGGTGATTATGGCATAGTTCTCGACGGTTCAGCCTCTGCTGATCTTCCGGAAATGGTAAAAAGAAGCCGCGGCGTAGCTGATGGAATGAGTAAAGGAATTCAGTTTTTGCTAAAAAAGAATAAAATTGATCATATACAAGGTTTCGGAAAAGTAAAACCAGGTAAACAAGTGGAAGTTACTGATGCAGAAGGCAAAATTTCAGTTCTTACTGCTACTAATATTATCATTGCAACTGGTGCACGTTCGCGTGAATTACCAAACCTGAAACAGGATGGCAAATATATTTTAGGTTACCGTGAAGCAATGACTTTACAGGTAAAACCGAAAAGTATGGTTGTTGTCGGCTCAGGTGCCATAGGTTCTGAATTTGCACATTTCTACAACAGCATTGGTGTCCAGGTAACCCTAGTTGAATTTCTGCCTACTATTGTTCCTATCGAAGACGAAGAAGTATCAAAACAATTGGAGCGCAGCTTTAAAAAAGCTGGCATTAAAGTAATGACTTCATCCTCAGTTGAATCAGTTGAAATAAGCGGTAACATGTGTAAAGTAACTATCAAAACGCCAAAAGCAGTAGAAATAGTGGAATGTGATATCGTACTTTCTGCAGTTGGAATAGCTACCAATCTCGAAGGAATCGGCCTTGAGGAAACCGGAATTAAAACCGATAAAGGAAAAGTACTAGTTGATGTATTCTATCGCACCAATGTAGATGGATATTATGCTATCGGCGATATAGTAAGCGGACCGGCATTAGCTCATGTGGCCTCACACGAAGGCATTACCTGTGTTGAGAAAATTGCAGGCATGCATGTTGATCCTATCGATTATGGAAATATCCCAGGTTGCACTTACACTTCTCCGGAAATTGCTTCTGTTGGAATGACTGAAAAAGCTGCAAAAGATGCCGGGTATGAAATAAAAGTCGGCAAATTCCCGTTCTCAGCTTCAGGTAAAGCAAGTGCTGCCGGTGCAAAAGATGGTTTTGTTAAGGTGATATTCGATGCAAAATACGGTGAATGGTTAGGAGCTCATTTTATTGGTGAAAATGTTACTGAGCTTATCGCAGAGGTAGTTGTAGCTCGCAAACTCGAAACTACAGGACATGAAATCATTAAATCGATACATCCGCATCCAACTATGAGTGAGGCTGTTATGGAAGCTGTGGCTGCTGCGTACGGAGAAGTGATTCATCTGTAAGCTGGAAGTCCGAAAACCGAAGTCGGAATCAGAAAGGCATTATCGTTACTGACCTAAATCCTAAAAACCAACCCCTAAATCTAAATGGAGCTCATTCCCACCTCAATCCCGGATATAATAATCATAAAACCCGATGTTTTCGGGGACGACCGTGGGTATTTTTTCGAATCGTTTCATGTTGAGAAATTTGCAGCTTTTGGGATTACAGATTCATTCATTCAAAGCAATGAGTCATGTTCACAGAAAGATGTACTTCGTGGTCTGCATTACCAGCTTGAGCCATTTGCTCAAGGTAAACTCGTACGGGTTATAAAAGGTGCTGTTCTCGATATTGCAGTCGACATCAGGCAGAACTCACCTACTTTCGGGCAATGGATTTCCATGAAATTAACAGGCGAAAATAAATGGATATGTTTTATTCCAAAAGGTTTTGCCCACGGTTTTGTAACACTTGAACCAGATACCATATTTACATACAAATGCTCAGGATTATACGACAAAGCTTCTGAAAGAAGCATTCGCTGGAATGACCCTGAACTAAATATCGACTGGGGAATTACGAATCCCTTGTTGTCAGAAAAGGATAAAGTGGCTCCTTTGTTTAAAGACGCCAGTCTTTTCTAATCATTATGCTTGCTCTTACCGGTCGTTAAAATAACAACCGTCTCAACTAATCTGATTTAAATGAGTAAACGATTCATATTTATTTTTGCACTTGTAGCTTTTGCAGCCTTCGAGGGTTTTTATTATTCACGAAGCTCTGAAAAGTCGGCTTCCGATTCTGATTATCAAAAAGCTTTTCTGCACAGCAATAAAATCTTCGCACTGGTATTGCCTGATAAAGCCGAATTTGCTGCTGAAGAAGCTCCTTTAGGCTTGTATTATGTCCGCGAAGGGCTCGACCGGGAATTGATGGTGAACACCTACTGGCATTCCTCTACCCTTTTGATGCTTAAAAAATCGAACCGGTATTTTCATATAATAATACCGATTTTAAAGAGGAACAACATTCCGGAAGATTTCAAATACCTTGCGCTTATCGAAAGCGGACTTTCAAATGTTTCATCCCAGGCTGGCGCAGCAGGTTTCTGGCAGTTTGTTCCGGGAACGGCTAAAAATTTCGGTCTCGAAATTTCAGAACAGGTGGACGAAA
This sequence comes from uncultured Bacteroidales bacterium, assembly GCA_903913645.1. Classification (GTDB taxonomy): domain Bacteria; phylum Bacteroidota; class Bacteroidia; order Bacteroidales; family UBA4417; genus UBA4417. The sequence goes on from CAIWMA010000329.1 coordinate 39,552, forward strand.
GATACCATGTTGAAAAAGCAACAGAAGCTGCGTGTAAACTATTGCGGGGTTCCTATAATAAATTCGGAAGCTGGACACTTGCGGCAGCTGCTTACAATGTAGGTGAAGGCAGGATTTCAAAAGAACTGGAAAGGCAGAAAGCCAGCAATTACTACGATTTGTACTTGCCAGATGAAACGATGAGATATATTTACCGGATAATTGCGCTAAAATTACTGTACGAACATCCGACCGAATATGGATACTTTATCCGTAAAAAGGATCTCTACCCTCCTATCCCAACTTATACCGTTACAATCGATTCCACTATCACAAACCTACCGGTATTTGCAAAATCAATGAAAATAAATTATCGTTTGCTCAAGGAATTTAACCCCTGGTTGCGTTCGGATAAGCTTACAAATTCCGGTAAGAAAAAATATATACTTACTCTTCCAAAGAAAGGCTTTGAAGAGTTTGATAAATTGCTTGAGGAAATTGATAATGCTGAACAGATTTTTAACGACACTATCACTACCGGTTCGCTGCCTAAATAGCTATAATATTTTAAAATGGCATCAACTTCCTACTACGTATGATTCAGGGCAGCATTAATCCGATACCGGTTGAAGAACAGGAAACCTCACCCCAGGAATTTCTTGAAGTTTATGGTGCTCGGGTGCATAACCTGAAAAATATTGACGTTATTATTCCTCGCGATAAATTGGTTGTCATCACCGGTTTGAGCGGAAGCGGAAAATCGTCGCTGGCTTTCGATACTATTTATGCCGAAGGTCAACGTCGGTATATGGAAACATTTTCGGCTTATGCCCGCCAGTTTATGGGCGACATCGAGCGCCCTGATGTAGATAAGATCACTGGTTTAAGTCCCGTTATTTCGATTGAACAGAAAACCACAAACAGGAATCCACGGTCAACTGTTGGTACAATTACCGAAATTTATGATTTCCTGCGTTTGCTTTATGCACGTGCCGGAGATGCGTATTCTTTTGTTTCGGGCCAGAAAATGGTACGGTATAATGATACCCAGATTATTGATCTGATACTGGAAAATTATGCCGAAAAGACCATTTATATACTTGCGCCCCTGGTTCGTGGCCGGAAAGGTCATTACCGCGAACTCTTTGAGCAAATTCGCAAACAAGGTTTCCTGAAAGTCCGGGTTGACGGAGAAGTGAGTGAAATCAGTTTCGGGATGCAGGTCGACCGGTATAAAATTCACGATATTGAGGCTGTTATAGATACTATCAAAGTCAATGAAAAATCACTTACAAGGCTTACAGCTTCCATACAAACCGCCTTACGCCAGGGCAAAGGAGCACTGATGGCAATGGAATCAACTGCCACGAATGCAAGGTTTTACAGTCGCCTGTTGATGGATCCCGAAACCGGTATAGCGTATGATGAGCCTGAGCCAAACAGCTTTTCGTACAATTCGCCTTACGGCTATTGCCCGCGATGCAAAGGATTAGGATATATCTCGGAAATTGACCTTGTTAAAGTTATTCCGGATACATCGAAAAGCATCAGAAAAGGCGGCATCGCCCCGGTTGGTGAATATAAACCGACCTGGATTTTCAGGCAACTGGAAGCAATTTCGCATAAATATCATTTCACACTCGATACACCACTTTCGGATATCCCGGATGAAGCGATCGAAACTATCCTTTATGGTTCCGAAGAAGTTATTAAAGTTAAAAACGAATACCTTGGAGTAACTTCTTCATATTCGCTCAACTTCGAAGGGATTGTTCAGCATATTCTTAATCAGAATGAAGCCGGTAACCCGGAAGGATTAAAACGCTGGGCCGAAGGATTTATGAATTCAATCGAATGCCCCGATTGCAATGGATCAAGGCTCAAGAAAGAATCGTTGTTTTATAGAATTAACGATAAAAATATAGCTGAACTTTCGAAGATGGATTTGGTAAACCTCTCCGAATGGTTCAGTGATCTGGAACCTCACCTGGAAGAAAGACAAAAACTGATTGCCCACGAAATTATCCGTGAAATCCAGAGTCGTTTGTCGTTTCTGCTGAATGTCGGACTCGACTACCTTTCACTAAACCGTACCTCAGGAAGCCTTTCGGGTGGTGAATCACAACGTATCAGGCTGGCTACGCAGATTGGGTCCCAGCTTGTTGGAGTCCTTTACATCCTCGATGAACCAAGCATCGGGCTTCACCAAAGAGACAATCACCGCCTGATTAATTCACTTAAAAACCTTCGCGATACAGGAAACTCGGTTATTGTGGTTGAGCACGATCAGGATATGATTCTTGCTGCTGACCATGTAATTGATATGGGTCCAGGCGCCGGGACACATGGGGGGCATGTTGTCGGACAGGGTTCACCTGAGCAATTGCTAAACTGTAACAGCATCACATGTCAGTATTTGTCGGGCAAGAAAAAAATTGCACTTCCTTTAAAGCGAAGAAAACTGGAGAATGGATATCTCACACTTAAAGGTGCTACAGGCAATAACCTCAAAAATGTTGATTTAAATCTGCCTTTGGGCGTTTTCACCTGTATTACAGGCGTTTCCGGAAGTGGTAAATCCAGTTTGATCAATGAAACTTTGTATCCTATATTAAGCAAATATTTTTACCGGTCGGAACAAAAGCCTCTGCCTTATGTGAGCATCGACGGGCTTAAGCTCATTGATAAAGTAATTGAAATCGACCAGTCACCAATTGGCCGCACGCCACGTTCGAATCCGGCAACCTATACAGGGGTGTTTGATGAAATCCGAAAATTATTTTCATCGCTTCCTGAATCAAAAATAAGAGGTTACAAGCCCGGTCGTTTTTCATTTAACGTGAAAGGCGGCCGCTGCGAAACATGCCAGGGAGCCGGTATACGAGTGATTGAGATGAACTTTCTGCCCGATGTACATGTTCCTTGCGAAGTATGCGAAGGCAAGCGCTACAATCGTGAAACGCTCGAAGTGCGGTTTAAAGGAAAATCCATAACCGATGTGCTGGAAATGACTATTGAACATGCTGTTGAATTCTTTGAAAATATTCCATCCATTCTGCAGAAAATAAGCACATTAAACCAGGTTGGACTTGGCTATATTACCTTAGGACAGCGTTCAACGACCTTGTCGGGTGGTGAAGCTCAACGTGTAAAACTAGCTACCGAACTCTCGAAACGAGATACAGGTAAAACCCTGTATATTCTTGATGAACCTACCACCGGACTTCATTTCGAAGATGTAAATATTCTTCTTCATGTTTTAAATAAACTGGTTGACCGGGGCAATACCGTGCTTGTAATCGAGCATAACCTGGAAGTTATCAAAGTGGCTGATTATCTTATCGACCTTGGTCCTGAAGGAGGCCAGCGCGGCGGTTACATTATTGCCGAAGGAACACCGGAACAGTTGATAAAAAATAAAGAAAGTTTTACGGCACAATATCTGAAGGAAGTAATTGGATAATGGAAAATAGTAAAGCGTGCGAAACCGGTTATGCTATTTATGCATTTTCTGGAATAATAAAGAGGTTAAAACTTAATATCAATAATTACATTTCAGAACAACAATTCTATAAATTACAAATCCAACTTTAGTTTATTAATCTATAAGCCTTAAATATATAACCAAAAGTATTTGACAGGCTAAAAGTATTCTAAATTACCTAATACATCATGAATCCAACTATTGCTATTACCTGCGTTAACACAGGAACCACGAAAAAGGTCAGTAAAGGAACTTCGCTTGATAAAGTGATAAAAGAATTCGGGGTGGATTTGAAAAACCCAATTCTCGGAGCCATGGTCAACAATGTGCTGGAAGAACTGGATTTCCTTGTATTTCACCCTATTTCTGTGCAATTCATTGATATTACGCACCCTGAAGGCATGAGAATGTATGTCAGGAGTCTTTCGTTTGTCCTCTTTAAAGCTGTAGATGAGCTTTTTCCTGAATCGCATCTTCGGATCGATCACGCCATTTCAAAAGGAATCTACTGTAAAGTTTCTGTTCCTGACTATAGCCTTGTGCTCCAGGATGTGGCTGATATTAAACAACGGATGCATGAAATCGTAAATGCTGACCTGCCATTTATCCGAATGGAAGAAGAAACGGAAGAAGTTATCCGCTTGTTTGAAACCCATGGACTTACGGACAAAATAAATCTTCTTAAACACAGAGGCCGTAATTTCTCCAGCTATTATAAAATCGATGGACATGTTGATGCTTTTTACGGTTATATGGTTCCATCCACCGGTTATTTGCAGGTTTTCGATCTCAATAAATATTTTAACGGAATTCTGCTTCAGGTTCCTCAGTCAAATAACCCATCAAAGGTTGAGCCCCTTGTTATTCAGAATAAACTGTTCGAAATCTTCCAGGAATTTTCGCAATGGATCAAAATCCTTGATGTACCTAACATCAGCGATTTGAATACTTCCTGTTCCAACGGCAAATCCGAAGTATTTATTAAAGTTGCGGAAGCACTTCACGAAAAGAAAATCGGGCAGATTGCCGATAACATCCGCTCAAGAACAGACCAGGTTAAAATTATTCTTATAAGTGGTCCTTCGTCGAGCGGGAAAACGACTTTTGCTAAACGGCTGGCTATTCACCTGATTGTTAA
>CAIWMA010000330.1 GCA_903913645.1 uncultured Bacteroidales bacterium
TAGATAAAACGGTCGAAGTTGTGCCACCCATTTCGGTTCAAGTTGTGCCAGGCGTTTCGGTCGAAATTGTGCCACTTCAAGTTGGCCATTTAGATTTTGTTTCGGTCGAAGCTGTGCCACGTGTTTCGGTCGAAGTTGTGCCAAAGACGTAATCAAAGGAATGATTTCTATCTTATCCCTGTAAACTTAAAACAGGGATATGGCCGCAAAAAAGATAGATATCATGGATGTTCGACAATTAATTCAATTAAAAATCAGAGGTGAGAGCAACCGAAGTTGCAGCTCCCTTTTAGCGATTCACCGTAATACGGTCAATTACTATGTTCGGCAATTAAAAGCGACAGGAAGTGACTATTCCGATTTGCTTAAATTAAGTGATTTGGAACTCAAGGAACTTTTTCCTTATAAGTCAGCCTCAGACAGTGATCGTTACGAAGAGCTGGCGACTTGTTTTTCCTATTTTAAACAACAATTGCTTCTTCCGGGAGGTACACGTGAAGTGTTATGGAAGGAATATCTGCAAACACATCCGGAAGGCTATGGCTACACTCAGTTTAACGAACATTATAACAATTGGCTCAACCAGACCAAAGCCAGCGGAAAGCTAACCCACCGGGCTGGAGACAAATTGCTGGTCGATTATTGCGGTAAAAAGCTTCAGGTGGTCAATAAAGAGACCGGAGAGGTCGAGGATATGGAAGTTTTCGTTGGTATCCTGCCGTGCAGTAGTTATACCTTTATAGAAGCCAGCCGAAGCCAGCAACGTCAAGATTTTATCGGATCAATAAACAACTGCTTTCAATTTTTAGGAGGCAGTACCAAGGCCATTGTTCCGGATAATCTGAAGTCAGCAGTTTCCAAAGCCAGCAAGTACGAGCCGATCCTTAACAAAACACTCAAGGATCTGGCTCTTCATTATGGCTGTGTGATCAATCCTACCCGTTCTTATTCCCCGCAGGACAAAGCGATGGTCGAAGGAGCTGTAAGACTGGTCTATCAACGCATTTTCTTCTCTATAAGGAATATGACCTTTTTTAGTCTGGATGAGCTCAATGAGCAGCTTAAAAAGGAACTTGTGACGTACAATGAATACCTTATGGATACTTATCAGGCAAGCCGCAGGAAGCTCTTTGTCGAACTGGAGGAGCAATACCTGCAACCTTTACCATCATCCCTGTATCAGATCAAATATTATAAGCGGGCCAAAGTGCAGAAGATGGGATATATCTACCTGTCCGACACAAAGAACTATTACAGCGTACCATACCGTTATAAGGGCAAACAGGTAGAATTGCAATATGATCAGGACACCATCGAGATTTACTGTCAGTCGGATCGGATTGCAAGTCATAAAAGGGTGTTCCGACCGGGTCAATATGTTACCATTAAAGACCATATGAGCAGTACTCATCAATTTTACAACGACTGGAGTCCGGAATACTTCAATAAACTGGCACTTAGCATTGGTTCAAAAACAGGTGAATACATCTCCCTGCTGATTGCCCAGCAAGACTATCCCGAAATAGGTTACAAGCAGGCACTGGGCATCCTGAGCCTGAAAAAAGGCTTCGACAAACACCGTATAGAGAAAGCCTGTGCCATTGCTTTAACCCATGAGAAATGCAGTTACCGCACCATCAAGCGTATTTTGGAAAACAATATGGATAAAGCTATTGAAACCCAGACACAGCAGCTCTTTATCCCGATACATATGAACATACGAGGGGCAGGAGCCTATAATTAACCGATAAAATAAACGCAAAATGAACAATCAAAGTACCATTGAAAGGATGAAACAAATGAGGTTGTATGCAATGGCAGAAACCTACTACAACAGTATGCAAAACAATATGCACCGGGAATATACTCTCGATCAATATCTGGCTTTGCTGATCGACCAGGAATGGGAATGTCGCTATAATAAGCGCATCCAAAACCTGATTACCAATGCCGGGTTCAGGTATCCGGCATCGGTTCAGGATGTTGATTATACAGCAAACCGGTCTCTGGATAAAAACACGTTTGAACGGCTGGCATTACTTGATTTTATTAAGCAAGGGGAAAATGTGATTATCACTGGCGCAACGGGTACCGGGAAAAGTTATCTGGCCCAGGCATTGGGCAACAGTGCCTGCATAATGCAATATAAAACCATGTATTACAACTTTGCCCGACTAATCGACCAGATTAAACTCTCAAAACTCGAAGGCACCTACCTGAAGCTAAGAAATAAGATCGAGAAAGCCGACTTGATTATCCTTGATGATTTTGGATTAACAGCCTTTGACGACCATGCAAGAAATGCACTGATGGATATAGTAGAAATGAAATATGACAAATCCTCAATAATCATTGCGGCACAGATACCGGTAAAAAACTGGCATGAAACAATCGGGGAAGGAACCATTGCCGATGCTATTTTAGACCGGATGGTACACTCTTCTCATCGAATAGAATTAACCGGAGAATCAATGAGAAAAACCAAGATGAAAA
>CAIWMA010000331.1 GCA_903913645.1 uncultured Bacteroidales bacterium
ATATTTAATTGAAGTTTAAAATATGATTCCATTCCTTGATTTAAAAAAAATTAACGATACATTTGAACCTGAACTAACAAAATCAATCAGTAGAGTAATTAGTTCTGGTTGGTATTTGTTAGGTAACGAAGTAACCTCTTTTGAAACAGAATATGCGTCATATATAGGTACAAATCATTGCATTGGTGTTGCTAATGGATTGGATGCCTTGCGACTGATTCTTAGGGCATATATTGAATTAGGATTTATGAAAACGGGTGATGAGATTATTGTTCCTTCAAACACATATATTGCTTCTATACTTGCCATCACAGATAACCTTCTTGTTCCGGTTTTAGTTGAACCTGAAATTAATAGCTTTAACATTGATCCATTCAAGATAGAAGAGAAAATAACAGACAGAACCAGAGCTGTCATGATCGTACATCTTTATGGACAAAATTCAATGCATCCTGAGATTCATCGGATGACAAAGAAATACAATCTTAAATTAATTGAAGATAATGCTCAGGCCCAGGGATGCTTTTATGGAAAAGCAAGAACGGGTTCAATAGGTGATGCTGCAGGACACAGTTTTTATCCTGGAAAAAATCTTGGGGCATTAGGCGATGCAGGTGCAGTAACCACTGATAATGACGAATTGGCTGATGTGATAAGAGCAATAGCTAATTATGGATCAAAAGTCAAATATCAGAATTTATACAGAGGATTAAACTCAAGGCTTGACGAAATACAGGCTGCAATATTACGAGTTAAACTTCCACACTTAGATAAACAGAACCAGCACAGATCGGAAATAGCCAGGCGTTATTGCACTAACATAAAGAACAAGAAAATTATTTTACCCATATATAATGATTTGGTGGGTGATAATTTTAATTCACAAGTATGGCATTTATTTGTAATCAGAAGCCTTGAGAGAAATCAACTTCAGCAATTTTTAGCTGGTAATGACATCCAGACGTTAATACATTATCCTATCCCACCACATAAGCAAGTAGCTTATCAGGAATGGAATGCATTATCTTTTCCCATTACAGAACAAATACATAATGAAGTTTTAAGTCTGCCTATTAGTCCAGTAATGACGTTTGAAGAAGCAAATCGAGTAATTGAAATTCTAAATCAGAATTAGTTATTAGAAATTGACAGTATAAATTTAAAGTCGTCGCCAGAAAACAATCAATTGGATAAAAATAGTACAGAACATCAATCTTCCTATAGGGAGATAATGAAAGCCACATCTCTGTTTGGGGGTGTTCAGTTTATTAATATAATTATTTCTATAATCCGAACTAAGTTTATAGCAATAATATTGGGTCCTGCAGGTGTTGGTATTGTAGGATTACTCATTTCTTCAACTGATCTAGTTGGACGGTTAACAAACTTTGGATTAGGCACTAGTGCAGTTAAAAATGTGGCTTCAGCTAAAGAAACAGGGAACCAACTTAGAATCTCAATTATTGTTACTGTTTTAAAACGCTTGGTTTGGATTACTGGTTTATTAGGTTTTATAACTACACTTATTCTTTCGCATTGGTTGAGTCAAATCGCTTTCGGTAACTCTAATTATACTTTTGCCTTTGTTTGGATATCAATTACGTTACTATTAAATCAAATAAGCTCGGGTCAACTTGTAGTGCTTCAGGGGTTACGTAAGTTACAATATCTTGCAAAAGCAAACTTATTTGGAAGTATACTTGGCTTAGTTATTTCTGTTCCACTATATTATAGCTATGGCGTAAATGCTATTGCTCCTGCAATTATAATTACATCTGTAGGAAACCTCATATTAACCTGGTATTTTGGAAATAAAATCAAAATTGAACCCGTAAAAGTATCACCTATCAGAACTTTTGCTGAAGGTAAAAATATGCTGAAAATGGGTTTTGTAATTAGCCTGAGTGGAATGGTTACAATGGGAGCATCATATATAGTGCGCATTTTTATTAGTAATACAGGCAGTGTTGAGCAAGTGGGCCTTTATAATGCAGGTTTTGCTATTATAAATAGTTATGTCGGATTAATCTTTACTGCAATGGGTACTGATTATTATCCTCGTTTATCCGCAGTATCGCATAGTAATGAACTTTGTAAGAAAACAATCAATCAACAGGCTGAAATTGCAACATTGATTCTTGGTCCTATAATTATGGTTTTTTTAGTATTTATTCAGTGGGTAGTAATTATTTTGTATTCAAATAAATTTGTTTCTATTAATGAAATGTTACATTGGGTTGCATTAGGGATGTTTTTTAAGGCTGCCAGTTGGTCTATTGGATTTATATTTCTTGCTAAGGGTGCATCTAAACTCTTTTTCTGGAATGAATTAATTGCCAGTATATATATGCTTATTCTGAATTTATTGGGATATCACTTTATGGGTTTAACAGGCCTAGGTATGTCATTTTTAACTGGTTTTCTACTTTATCTGATTCAGGTTTTTCTTGTAAGCAGATATAAGTTCAATTTTTCATTTGAGTCAGGTTTTATTCGAATAATGGCACTGCAATTAAGTCTTGCGATAACATGTTTTATGGTTGTTAGATTTATACCTAATCCATATTCATATATCATAGGTTCAGTTTTAGTAGTAATTACTGTTGGATATTCCTTTATTGAATTAGATAAACGTATGGGATTAAAGGGTTTATACAAAAGCTTTATTAGACGATTTTAATTAAAGCCAAATTTATAGTATGATCTATTTTTTTGTTGGGAATAATGATGGTATAGGAGGAATGCAAAATTTATATTTAAGCATTTCGAATGAATTGTCCAATCAGGGAATTGAATCAAAAATTATAGCAAATCTAAACTCATATATAGCTAATGAGCTGATATTGAGTAATAAATCATCATTGTTAATTAATTTGAAATCATGTGAAACTTTTTTGAAGAGTTTTGACCTAAAAGATGATGTTATAGTAATAAGTGGAAATATTTCGGGTTTAGAGTTGATCAAGAATTTAAATGCACGAATTTTAATCTGGAATGTATTTCCGGAGAGTCTAATGTATTCAAGCAGAATTCGTCGGATTCATTTTAAGAATTTAACAAGAAAGTTGTTAATATATTTACATTCTCATAGTTCTATTGTATTTATGGACAAATTTTGTTTTGATACAAATAATAAGATTTATGATATGAATTATAAGGACGGTAATATTATTGTTCCGGTTCCTATAATTACTAAAGAAAATTCTTTTCTGAAAGGAAGCCATTCTGATAAAAAAAGTATTAAGCTTACCTATTTAGGCAGGGCTTCAAATTTTAAATTTTACCCAGTTCTCAGACTTGTACAGGATTTAATCAAAATGAATTCTGAAACAGATCTAAATCATTCATTAGTGATAATTACGGATAATCCTGAGGAATTTAAACAGAAATTCAAAGATTATTCTGGTAAAGTAGAAATTTCTTACCAGAAAAATTTAGTTAGCGATAACCTTGATGAATTCCTGAAAAATAATTCTGATATTCACTTTGGAATGGGACTTTCATGTTTAGAAGGAGCTAAATTAGGGATCCCATCTATCATGCTGGATTATGGATATTCTGAATTTCCTGATAATTATGAATACAGGTGGTTATATAAAGTTAGTGGTTATATATTAGGAGAGAATATCTCCACATTGAAATTCAATGGCCTCAACAATCTGAAATCAATAATTGAAGAGTTTTCGATTAATAAGGCAGAGATTTCTGAAAATACATTTAACTATGTTTTGAAGTACCATTCTATTAAACCCATTACAGAAAAATTCTTGTCATTTGTCAGGAAATCAAATGGAAGGTTAACAGAATTCTATAACATGTGCCTGGCTAATAAGCCCTTGGTAAGGTTTATTAATTCTTCAGCATGGAAGCTAAAAGAATAGCTTTTCACTTAATTAACCGATATTTCAAAAGTAATATTTCCTAAAATACTTAAGCAGATGTGATGCTCTGCTAGCTGAAATTATCTGGAAAATAAATAATAATAACTTAAGCCATGACTTTTCCAACTTCCCAATTATTATATATATTTAAGAATAATCTCTATGAAAATCTGAAGTTTTCTTTGAAATTACAGTTATCTGAAAGGAATGCCATACTAAAATTTCAAAATGAAAAATTTATTAAACTTTTACATCATGCAAAGAAAAATGTGCCATACTATTCTGAAATTCTTAATGGAATAAATGATATAAATGATTTGGCAGAAATTCCTTTTCTGACTAAACATATTGTTAAAGAACGAAATAACGATTTAAAAGCTACGAATATACCTCTGAAACATTTTGTTGAAAATTCAACAAGTGGATCAACAGGTGAAAGCATGCATTTTTTCTCATATAAACCAGATGATTATTCGGAAGCTTGTGCGATTCGAGGTGATATGCTAACTGGTTGGAAATATGGCGAAAAGAAAGTAATTGTATGGGGCGCTTCAAGGGATTTAGATCTTCATGAAGGATTTAAACAGAGGTTAATTAAGAAATATATACATAAATTTGAACTTCTTTCTTCATTTAATTTGTCTATTAAAGACATAGGAAATTATATAAACCAAATTAAAATTTTTGAACCGTCAATAATAATTGGTTATCCCACAGCTCTGTTTTTAATTGCTGAATATATAATTGATAATGACCTCAGCGTCAATATTCCAAAAGGAGTAATAAGTGCAGGAGAAACATTATATGATTTTCAGCGGACGACCATTGAAAAAGCTTTTCATCAAAAGGTTTTTAACAGATATGGATGCAGGGATGTATTCCAGATTGCTAGCGAATGCTCAGCTCATAATGGATTGCACGTAAGTGCTGATCATTTAATAGTTGAGATTATTAATGATAGCGGAAAAGTTGCCTTACCCGGTGAAATGGGGGAGATTGTTGTCACCGATCTCGATAATTATGCTTTCCCCATGATTAGATATAAAATTGGAGATATTGGAGTTTTAAAAGATCCTGAATTTGAATGTGGATGTGGAGTAAAATTGCCAATGCTCGAAAAAGTTGAAGGACGAACAATGGATGTTGTAGTTGGGACTAATGGTAACAGAGTATCAGGGAATTTTTGGACATTATTTTTTAGGCACGAGTTTGAAGGGATAGAAAAATTTCAAGTTTTTCAGGAAGATATTAATATTATTAATTTGTTTTTCGAGGTTAATGCAGCTTACAATTCAAATAGTGAAAGCAAGATAAAAAAAGAAATCAGATTGCTTTTAGGTGATGAAATTGATGTAAACATCAGTGTTGTGGACGAAATAATTAAGACTGAAACTGGTAAGCATAGATGGATTATTTCAAATGTTTCACCTTATGCAAGATAGTAACGGGAAAAAATCTATAACGATAATTTCCGGTGGAATATATCCCTTCAAAACCGGTGGTGCCGAAATATTTATATATTTTTTGGTTAAACATCTTGCTGAAAATTATAAAGTCATACTTATTTCAGGAGCTGATCCTTGCATAGAAGGAGTTGAATTTGTAAGAATAAGAGATATTAAACCTTTCAGGCTCTTTTATCCTCTGCAATTGTTTTTTCTATTAGTAAGAAAAAGCTATAGCAGTTCCGCAATGTACACTTCATTTATGAAAGCGTCATGGAGCAATTATTTTCCTGTTGCATTGTATTCAGTTTTAAGTGGAGTTCCATATAGTTTCACTATTCATGGTGGAGGGCTTTCAGCGTGGAATTTCAAATTCCCATATATTTTCTTCTTCAAAAAAGCAAAAGCTGTTTCAGGTGTTTCGCAAAGAATATGTGATGAATACCATATCAGAACTGGAGTTGAAATTATTAATCTCCCGCCATTAATTCCTTTTTTGTCCACAACATTATCGAAAGATTCAATTAAAATAAAGTACAGAATACCTGGAGGGAAAAAAATATTTCTTTTTGTAGGATCTCTTAAACCTTTGAAAAATCCTCAACACATCCTTGAGGCAATGAAAGTACTTGGCAAAGACTATATTGAAGAACATGATCTTTATTTTGTGTTTGCAGGTGACGGAATTTTAAAGGAACATCTGAAAAAATATTGTGTAACATATAAATTTGAAAAGTATGTAAGTTTCTTGGGAAATATTCCTATTAAATCTATAAACGAAACATACAAGATGGCCGATTATTATATAATATGCTCAGATTTTGAAGGAACACCAATTTCTTTACTCGAAGCAATGTTTAACAATTTGCCAATTCTTGCTTCCAATTCTCCGGGAATTAATAATATTCTTACACATAATAAATCAGCTTTGTTGTATGATCCCAAAAATCCTATGGAACTTGTTGTTGCAATCAAGTCCATCCTAATAAATCCTGTGAAAGAAAACGAATTAAAAAACCGGGGGAAAAAAGACTTTTTGGAAAAATTTGATTATAAAACAATAATTAGTGATTACGAGAAGATGATATTGAATGAAAAAAATAATTAATAAGCCAGTTCCTGTTTTAATGTTCCATAGTGTTGGGGTTCCCGATGCTAGATGGAACTGGAATTATTTAACATGCCCATATGAAGTTTTCGAAGACCAGCTTCGTACATTAAAGCAAAAAGGCTATAAAAGTATCAATCTTCATCAATTATACGACTATATTTTCGAATCG
>CAIWMA010000332.1 GCA_903913645.1 uncultured Bacteroidales bacterium
CGCTGAAGTTAATGAAGGTGATATTTTAATTGGAAAGATTACTCCTAAGGGAGAAAGCGATCCAACTCCTGAAGAAAAACTTCTTCGTGCTATCTTCGGTGATAAAGCCGGCGACGTGAAAGATGCTTCGCTTAAAGCGCCTCCTTCGATGAAGGGTGTTGTTATAAGCAAGAAACTTTTCTCGCGTGTGGTTAAGGACAAAAAACTCAAAGCTAAAGAAAAGGATTTTGTTAAGGAACTTGATGAGGAATTCTCAAAGAGCACTACAGATCTGAAACAGAAGCTTGTTGATAAACTCACAGTTCTGGTAAGTGGTAAAACCTCTCAAGGTGTTTACAATAACTTCAAGAACGAAATGGTTCCCAAAAAGGTGAAATTCACCCAGAAAATGTTAATGGGAATTGATTTCATCAATGTAAATCCTAACAAATGGACAACCGATAAGGATGTTAATGAGCTCATCAAACAGCTTATCAACAACTTCATCATCAAGTACAAGGAAATTCTGGGTGTTTACAACCGGAAGAAATTTGTTGCAACTGTTGGTGATGAATTACCAAATGGGATTGTTCAGATGGCTAAAGTTTACGTTGCTAAAAAACGTAAGCTTAAAGTAGGGGATAAAATGGCAGGACGCCACGGGAATAAAGGTATTGTTGCACGTATTGTTCGTGAAGAAGACATGCCTTTCCTCGAAGATGGAACACCTGTTGATATTGTATTGAATCCACTGGGTGTACCTTCACGTATGAACCTTGGACAGATTTTCGAAACCGTACTGGGATGGGCCGGAGCTAAAACCGGAACCCATTTTGCTACACCAATTTTCGACGGTGGTTCAATTGATCAGATTAATGAACTCATGGTTAAAGCAGGATTGCCTGAAAACGGAAAAGTTTTCCTTTATGACGGCGGAACCGGTGAGCAATTCGATCAAACGGCAACTGTTGGTTACATCTACATGCTGAAACTTCACCACATGGTTGACGACAAGATGCATGCACGTTCCATCGGACCATATTCACTCATTACACAGCAGCCACTTGGAGGTAAAGCTCAATTCGGCGGTCAGCGTTTTGGTGAAATGGAGGTCTGGGCACTTGAAGCATATGGCGCTGCCAATATTCTACAGGAAGTTCTGACTGTTAAATCCGATGACGTAGTTGGAAGAGCCAAAGCGTACGAAGCCATTGTAAAAGGTGAAAATATGCCGGTTCCAGGTATCCCTGAATCATTCAATGTACTTGTTCACGAGCTCAGAGGTCTAGGCCTTAGCGTAAGCTTCGAATAAATATTCTAAAGCCGCGAAGCATCATGTTCAAAAGACATGATGCTTTGTCCGGCTCAGAATGTTTGTAGTGTAACAACAGTAATTTTAATCGTTAATCCTTTCTTGATATATGGCTTTCAGAAAAGAAAATACAGCCGCTAACAAATTTTCCAGAATCAGGATAAGCCTCGCTTCGCCTGAATCAATTTTGGAAAGATCAAGTGGTGAAGTACTTAAACCCGAAACTATAAACTACAGAACCTACAAGCCTGAAAGGGATGGTTTGTTCTGTGAACGCATTTTCGGTCCTGTGAAGGATTGGGAATGTCATTGCGGGAAATACAAGCGGATCAGGTACAAAGGTATTGTTTGCGACCGTTGCGGTGTTGAAGTAACCGAGAAAAAGGTTCGCCGCGAACGCATGGGACACATCCAGTTGGTTGTTCCTGTTGCTCATATCTGGTACTTCCGTTCATTGCCAAATAAAATTGGCGCATTACTTGGAGTTCCCTCCAAAAAACTGGATTCAATTATATATTATGAAAGGTATGTAATTATTCAGGCTGGTGTTCTTGCTTCCGAAGGGCTTAAAACCCTTGATTTTATTACCGAAGAAGAATACTTTGATTATCTCGACAAATTACCGAAAGATAATCAGTACCTGGACGAAAGTGATCCAAACAAATTTATTGCAAAAATGGGAGCTGAAGCTTTGATAGCTTTGCTCTCACGCCTCGACCTGGATCAGATGTCGTACGATTTGCGTCACAAAGCAAATACCGAAACATCACAGCAGAGGAAAATGGAAG
>CAIWMA010000333.1 GCA_903913645.1 uncultured Bacteroidales bacterium
AGGTATAATGCTCACTGGATTAAAAATCTGATTTACTCTCTGTTTACCTTTTCGATCTTTCTTTTGTTAGTAGCTCGTCCTTGTTTCATTAAGTAATTTCTAAATTGACCCACTATCCGCCTTAACAGGCTTCATTACTTTATATTAAGGACTCATTATGTCTACTTTAACAACTGGCACAGTAAAATGGTTTAACTCAGATAAAGGCTTCGGTTTTATCGAGCAAGCTTCAGGCCCAGATGTATTCGTACATTTTCAACAAATCAATAATTCTGGTGGTTACAAATCATTAGATGAAGGCCAAAAAGTACAATTCAGCGTAACACAAGGACAAAAAGGTCCTCAAGCTGAAAATGTAACTGTTATCTAAATAAGTTACTGCGCTAATAAATGTTATTAGCGCTATTGAACTTATTAAGACGAGCTATATCATACAGCTCGCGAAACTACTTGGGGGCGACATGGCTTCGACGTGGGTAGCAAAACCTTAAGTGCATGCCGAGGACTGTACACCTCGTAAAACCTACAGAAACTAAGTATTCGCAAATGACGAAAACTACTCAATGGCTCTAGCTGCTTAAACACAGCACCATTCCTTTGACCATCTGTGCTTATGCGGGTGGAGTTCGGTTCGCCGAGCGCTCAGAGGTCATTTACATAAGATCGCGCTGAAATCCGTCCGGTGTGGATGCGCTAAAACCTAACGGAATCGCTGGTGATTTTCTTGGCTCGACGGGTGATCATTGGCTAAATTAAAGACGAGATAAGCATGTAGACCTTAAGGCGGAGTGCTTGCGGACGGGGGTTCAATTCCCCCCGCCTCCACCAAAAGTAGTCTTTTTATCCTTATTTTTCAATGGGTTAGAAAGGCAAAGATATCAGGTAATTCACTGTGTGATACATAGGTATGATACAGTGAACTATTCCCCCTCTTATTTAATAAAGAATCGTTACGGCATTTTTTATTTTCAATATCGTATTCCTGCTAAACTCTTAGCATATTCAAACAGCCAAAAATTTGTAAGGTTATCACTTCGCACTAGAATACGAAGAGATGCACTTATGCAATCTAGAATGTTGAGAACAATCATGGATAAACTGGCGAATCAATTCTTTACTAGTACCGAGTCATTTGGCAAAGGAATGGCGTTGCTAATGAAATACAACGCAATGCAGCCTTGTGATTGGAATACTATGGAAAGCTTCCTAGAAGAGCTTGATGATGCTGAGGATGTTTTTCTTGATAAGGCATTAAGTTATAGTGCAGCTCAATTACTAGAAAACAAATCCATCATAGAAGAAAATGATCTATTAAAGAAAACAATAAAGCTTCTGCACAATAAAATATTAGACAATACCCTATATGTTGCTGAATCATCGGTATCAACTCCAAAAGAGAAGGCACCATTACTTTCAGAGTTAGTTGATCAATATAAAGCTGATTGCAAGAATAGATGGTCTACAAAGCATAGTAGCGGTAATGAAAGAGATATATTTCCAAAACTAGCGTTATTTCTTGAAGTCATTGGAGATAAGCCTGTAAATGAAATTAAGAAAGAAGATGTATTAATATACAAAAATTTAGTTTACAAATACCCTGTCAATAAAAACAAGAAAGTTGCATATAAAGATTTATCGGTCGGAGAAGTTTTAACCTGCGATATTCCTGATGAAGATAGAATTAGTGATGAAACTATTGGTAATCATTTTACGAAAATAAGGTCGTTTATTGGTTGGTGTGAAGACAACTCTTCATTTATGCCACCAGACCTAAAAAAACCAATTAGTAGCTCACCCAAAAATACAACTCCAGATGATGAGCAGCGCGATGCTTTTTCTGATGAAGATTTAATGAATCTATTTGAAAGTAAGGAATATATTCAAGGCATCCATACTTCATCCTCGCGTTTCTGGATTCCATTGCTGGGGTTGTTTACTGGAGCCAGAGAAAATGAATTATGCCAGCTTTATAAGTCCGATGTTTATCAAGATGTTGCGTCTGGTGTATGGGTAATAGATATAAATGAAAATAAAGAAGACCAGAAGCTTAAGAAACCATCTCATAAACGAATTGTTCCAATACATAAAAAGCTCATTGATTTAGGCTTTATTGAGTTTACAGAGTCGGTACAAGCGGAGAGATTATTTGAGGACTTACCTTATCTGCGAGATGGATATGGCGATAAATTTTCTAAATGGTTTAATAGAACTTATAGAAAACGTTGCAATGTTGGGCAGTTGCCAGATGAAAAGAAGAATTTTCATTCGTTCCGGCATACTGTTATTACCCAATTACGTAATATTCACAATATAGATAAGTCAGTCACGGCAAAATTAGTTGGGCAACAACCAGCTTTTCAAGGTTGGCAAGTGTGTATGCCAGGTCATCTGGTTTACGACATTGGAACGTGGGGACATTATTGAGAATAGGTTTCTCACCAAGGTAAAACTCGATCATCTCTG
>CAIWMA010000334.1 GCA_903913645.1 uncultured Bacteroidales bacterium
ACGCTCGGCAAATCACAGACAATCAATAAATTGACCTATTTTACGTTCTTTGAAAATTCATCCTGACAGAAACTTCATTCTGACAAAGCAGAATTTCGGGCTTGACAGTTTTTACTTTTCGTCTCGACAGTTTTTCGGCACGAAACTTTGGCTAGAAAAAAATTTGTTCAGAAAACTCGACTAGACAATTTTTCTCGACAACTCAATTCTAAATCTCGGCACGAAAATTCGATTTGACTTCTCAACTCGACAATTTTCAATCCCGAAAGGAATTTTTCGGAAAGACTTTCCTCAAAACGAATTCGACTTATAAGAATTTTGAATGTATTTGACTCGCTTGAAGTAATCAAAGCCAGCTGCTAACAAAAGCATATCGCAGACCAGCAAACATTCTCGAAAATGGAAATCGATAGAAAAAAGATCACGTTAAAAAAGTTAACCATTTCTGACATTGAAACTATTGTCGAATACAGAATTATTTTCCTGAAAGAAGCACAGGGCTTTCCGAGCAAAGAACTCGAATTAAGCCTAAGAAAATCTTTAAGACAGTATTTCACGAAATCACTTGAAAACAATTCTTTCATTTCCTGGATTGCTGAATATGAAAACAAATCAGTAGGATTCAGCGGAATGGTAATTAGAGAGCAACCTGGAAATTTTGAGATCCCGAAAGGAAAGACAGGATATATTTTAAACATGTTTACTCTTAAAGAGTTTAGAAACAATGGAATTGGCTCTCTTCTTTTTCAGAAAATCATCGATGAAGCAAACCAATTAAATCTTGACAGAATTGAATTACATGCGACTCAAGACGGAGAGCCAATTTATAGACGATCTGGATTCAGTGAACCGTATGACAAAGTTTTAGAATTTAGACTAAAAAAGTAATGCCTATGCCTAATAAGTTAAAAACTCTTGCTGGCGCGCGTTTGTAACACGTGTCCGGATAAACTATACCGTCACGCGTCGGGAGACGCGCCAGCAAAGGCGTCGGAACGTAATTGCAAAAAGGCTCTTTTGATGTTACAAAATTTTGAAAAAATGAGATGTTCAACTAAAATCATACTATTATGAAAAACATGCTGCTACTTCTTTTACTTATCAGTTTTGTTGAGAGTTTGTTTGCACAAGCATCCAATCCTCCGAATATGATAGCTGATAGTTCTGGCTATTCTGCATATCACTATGCCAATGGTACTCTTTCAGGTATTAGCAATTGTTATTACATAAAGAATTCTGGTGGTTCAGGTGTAATTAATGTCAAAGTCAAAGCAGATACTTTTACCGAGAATAAACAATTCACAGTTAAAAGTAATGCTGGTTATAAACTAATTTCTGAAATTCCTGCGAAAGACGACGGTTATAATAGTACTTTAAATATTTCTGCTTCATTTATACCAGGAATAACATTGAGTAGCAAAATTCCAGCTTATTCATCGATTTCTCCTGGACCTTTTCCAATCACTATATGGCATAATGCCGATCCTACAGGTGCTCCTAGTTCTACATTGGTAGAGCTATCTCCAGTAGTATCAATTTCAGATATCCCTGCTTTGAATTTCAGACCTAGTCAGAGTTATCCGAATCCTTTTAAACAAACAACGACAATTTTGTTTAGTGTTCCGTCCAATTTATTTGTATCATTAAAAATCCTTGATCTTACCGGGAAAGATATAGAAACTATTGTTTTTGAAAAATTGCCGGTCGGTGAATACACTCGACAATGGAATGCAGCAAAAATGTCAAGAGGAATCTATTTCTATCGATTACAAGTAGGAGGATTCACAGAAACAAAAAAACTCACCTTGATAAGATAAAAAGTAACTGCAAGTAATTAAATAGGATTATGAGCGGCACGCACTGCCTTGGGCTGGCGCGCGTACGGATAAAGCGTGTCAGTATAATCCCACGCTGGTGCGCGTTTGTAACGCGTGTCGGTATGAATTACTCCATCACGCGGCGGGTGATGCGCGCCAGCAAAGAAAAGTAATTATCCCAATTATTTATGCAGAAGATCTTGCAGGTTTTAAAGGTGGGAAAACATGGGTTAAGTTAGGCGATATCAGCTTAATCATTAATACCAAAGGTGAAATAGTGCCATAAGTGTAAAAAGCCGGTGCCAATATAGACAAAATTAACTGCTGAGTTTTGAGTATATTTGAAGTTTCGTAGCCCGCACAATCATTCGTGCTGATTGAGAGCTAAATACTACTTCCCTTACTGTCCATCCTCCCTACTTTCTGCATTCCGCCAGACTTTGGTATTAACTTTCAAAAATCGGGTAATTATGAAAAAGCAATTATTCTTATTAGCTATAATCATTTTCAGTGTATTTAATCTTTGCTTTGCTCAGGTTACTTTCCAAAAATCCATAGGCGGTGCCTTCCCCGATTGGGGCAATTCCGTAAGGCAAACTACGGATGGCGGATATATTCTAACGGGAACTACTATGTCCGGATCCTCTGTTAATTTTCATGCATATTTAGTCAAGACCAATGCCAACGGAGATTTATTTTGGACTAAAACCTTCTATAGTAATTCTGACTTGCGCGGCCTTGATATTCAGCAAACCATTGATGGCGGGTATATACTGTTAGGCAGTTTGTTTTATTATGCCCAACCAGCCATATTAATTAAGACCAATGCTACTGGTGATACAACCTGGACCCGGGATCTTACAAAATGGGGAAATGCATATTCAGTTCAACAAACGACAGATTCCGGATATATAATTACCGGGTCTACGTTAGGTGATGATTTTAGCACTGGGAAGGATACTTCAAATATAACTGCACTCCTGCTAAAAACCAATCCGATCGGTAACATCACATGGTCAAAATCATATAGCGGATCCAAGAGGTTTCGTTATTCAGGCCAATCCGTACAGCAAACCAATGACAAAGGATATATAGTAACAGGTTATACAACAATTTTCGGAGCCGATTCTATCGATGTTTACCTGTTAAAAACCAATGCCGACGGGGATACATTGTGGTCAAGAACTTTTGGAGGACACCGTAACGATTATGGTACGAGCGTTAAACAAACCAGCGATGACGGGTATATCATTACTGGGTATACCAATAGTTTCGGGGCCGGAAGATATGATGTTTACCTGATAAAAACCAACAGCGATGGGAATATCGTTTGGTCAAAAACCTATGGAGGGGATTGGAATGATTATGGTTATAGTATTCAGCAAACCATTGATGGCGGATATATTATTTCCGGTTTAACAAATAGTTTCGGAACAAATAACGGATATTTAATAAAAACTGATAACTTAGGAAATATTGAATGGTCCAAAACCATAGGTGGGGGCGGTTCCCTATCAGTTGATCAAACCAGTGATAGCGGATATATTTTTACCGGTCAGGTAATTTCTGATGCCGGTAATGAGAATGTTCTCCTTGTTAAAACCGACCAAATGGGAAACAGCGGATGTAATGAAGCAGATGCTTTAACTATTACAAAGAGTGCAACAACTAAAATGTCGGGTACTTCAATTGTGGTTGTCTCAAATTCATTTACGAACACAAATTTGCCATGTTCTATTGATAGTGGCATAAGTACCGGGTCCTCACTTTGCACAACAGTAGGCTTAAATGAAATAAAAACAGGTAATTCCTTGCTTATTTCGCCAAATCCATCTTCGGGAGAGTTTGTAATTACATTTCCTGGGGCTATTAACCATGGAACCATCGAAATCTATACGTTTCTGGGAGAAAGAGTTTTTAGCGAAACGGTTACACTTTCATCCCAAAAGGACGTCAATCTTCAAAACAGTGCACCCGGGATCTATTTCGTAAAGATTCTGGACGGGGAAAGAAGGTATTCGCAGAAAGTTATGATAGAATGATGAGTGATGAGTGAAAAGTGAAAAGTGAAAAGTGAAAAGACAACAGACCCTGAACCTGGGACCTGGAACCTGGAACAACAAATGAGAAACATCCCGACAATATAGAATATACAAATGAGAAAGCTTTTATTCCTGGTATCAATCCTTTTCAGCGCATCGAACTTTTGTTCCGCTCAGGTAACCTTTCAAAAAGCCTATGGCGGCACCCATACTGATGCGGGCAAAGTCGTGCTTCAAACCACAGATGGAGGTTATATTATTGCAGGGGGAATATATTATTCCTCACCAGTCCTCTATGGTGACAAGGCATATTTAATCAAAACTAATTTAAACGGAGATTTACTCTGGACTAAAACCTTTATTTCTCCAACGGGTTCCGGCAGCCTCAGCATAGGGGTGAGCGATGCTCAGCCAACTAATGATGGGGGTTATGTACTATTGGGCACCATACTTTTTAAGGGTCAGAAAACTTTTTTAATAAAGACGGATGCTGCCGGAGACACACTTTGGGCCAGGCAGTTGAATGAAAATGGGATGGATCAGAATTTCGGATTTTCGGTTCAGCAAACCTCGGATACCGGATTTATAATCGCCGGTAAAGAGAGCTTAACTTTCAATACGGAGGATGTTAGTACAAATGCAAACCTTGTGAAAATCAATAAGTACGGTGAAGTTATCTGGTCAAAATCCTATGGCGGATCAAAATTTGACGTTGCTTTAAGTGTTCAGCAAACAAATGACCATGGTTATATTTTTACTGGCTATACCAGGAGCTTCGGCATTGATTCAACCGATGTTTACCTGGTAAAAACCAATGCCGACGGAGATACGCTATGGACAAGAACATTTGGCGGACCTTTGGCGGACATTGGATATGCCGTTAAGCAAACCAGTGATAACGGGTATATCATTGTTGGCAGTACCAGTAGTTTCGGGGCCAAATACAATGATGCTTACCTGGTTAAAACCAACAGTGATGGATATATCCTCTGGTCTAAAACCTATAGCGCGCCTGCATCTGACAATGATTATAATATTCAGCTAACTGCCGACGGAGGATATATTATTTGCGGCAATAGTTTCGGTACTTATGACGTATTTTTACTAAAGACGGATAAATCAGGAAATATGGAATGGTCCAAAACTATTACCGGAAGTGGCAGTAATATTACACTTGCCAGCGATGGCGGATATGTTATTACAGGCGTAGTATTTTCTGGAAATGGTAACGGGGATGTTATGCTATTAAAAACCGACAAGATGGGAAACATTAGTTGCAACGAAACCGATGCGGCAACTATAACAAACACACCTGCCACAAAAATGTCGGGCACATCAACCATCGTCGTGCAAACCTCGTTTTCAACTGCATCAGAACCCTTCCTGATTGGTAGCGAAGGCACTGAAACCACACTTTGTACTTCGGTTGGTTTAAA
>CAIWMA010000335.1 GCA_903913645.1 uncultured Bacteroidales bacterium
AATGACTGTGCCCTATTTATTTTGACACCATAAAATACATGCTCGAAAACAGAGTGAACAAAGAGATTCTGAAGGAACGACTTCAAAATGAAAACTTTACACGAAAAACTCTTTCCTTTTACCGTTACGTAGCCATCGAAAACCCTTCGGAATTTCGCAATGATTTATTCCGGAAATGGTCGGAGTTGAATTGCTTTGGCCGTATTTATGTTGCCCGCGAAGGCATTAATGCACAAATGAGCATTCCTGAACAAAATCTTAAAGAGTTTCTTTTACAACTCAATTCTATTAGCGGTCTGGCCGCAATGCCCATAAAATATGCGCTGGTCGACAACGGGAAATCTTTCTATAAGCTTACCCTAAAAGTCAGGCCTAAAATTGTTGCCGACGGTCTTGATCACGACACGTATGATCTGTCGAAAGTTGGAAAACACCTTTCGGCACTCGAATTTCATGAATTGGCAGGTAATCCAGAAGTCGTTGTAATCGATATGCGCAATCACTACGAAAGCGAAATCGGTCGCTTCGAAAATGCGGTTTGCCCTGATGCTGATACGTTTAAGGATGCCATTCAAATGGTGATCCGCGATTTTGAGTCACAGAAAGACAGGAAAATCCTGCTTTATTGTACTGGTGGAATCCGATGTGAAAAAGCCAGCTCTTTCCTTTTACACAATGGATTTACCGATGTTTCGCAACTTTATGGAGGAATCATCGAATATGCCCAACAGGTAAAACACCTTGGATTGCCATCAAGGTTTATCGGTAAGAATTTCGTGTTCGATGAACGTTTGGGCGAAACCATCAACGGACAAGTAATTTCCCATTGCCACCAATGCGGCAAATCAGCTGATACACATGTAAACTGCGCCAATAATGATTGCCACCTGCTTTTTATCCAATGCAGCGAATGTGCTGAAAAATATGATAAATGCTGCTCAGAGGAATGCGCCGCAATTATTAAGCTACCTTTGGAGGCTCGCCGTGAACTGCGGGTTACAAACCACCGCAAATATTCAGGCAGTAAAATTTACAAAAGCAAATTATCCCCTTTTCTATTGAAAGCGAATTCAAAATCCGAACAACCCATTGCTGCAAATGGATAATTTCTGGCAAACCCTTGAAAAGCCGATTATTGCCCTGGCACCGATGGAGGACGTAACCGATACCGTTTTCCGTGAGGTGGTGCTTTCGGTTTCGGATGTTGATGCATTGAATGTTGTTTTCACAGAATTTACCTCCACCGATGGCTTGTGCCACGAAAAAGGCCGTCCAAAAGTGATTGAACGCCTCCTGGTAAATGCCAGTGAAATGACTTTACGGAAATCAAGGAATACAAAACTGGTGGCCCAGATCTGGGGCAGTGATCCTGAACGCTTCCGCATGAGCGCCAAATTGATTTCCGAAATGAATCTTTTTGATGGCATCGATATCAACATGGGCTGCCCGGCAAAAAAGGTGGTAAAAAATAAAAGCTGCGCTAACCTTATCAATTACCCGGAACTCGCCAAGGAAATTATTTATGCTACAGCCGAATCAACTCATTTGCCAGTAAGTGTAAAAACGCGTATCGGCTTTAGCCGAATTGTTACCGAAGAATGGATCAGCCATTTGCTCGAAACAAAACCG
>CAIWMA010000336.1 GCA_903913645.1 uncultured Bacteroidales bacterium
CCGATCTCCAATAATAATAAGCTACTCCAATCAGTTGGATATATATCATTGCACAATTGACTGACTGATATAGCATCTTTTAGTTTACCTTTTGTTTCCAATAATAAAGCTAAATCATTCAACTCATCTATAGAAATAAAATAGTTTTGACTTTCTGTTTCTTTCAGCTTTTTAAACTCCTTTGATGCTTCTTCAAAGCCCATTGAAATAATTTCACAACCAAATTTTTGAACTAATGATTTCTTGAGCGGATTTTTGTACGGCAGATTATTTATAATTTTTAAACATGCTACAGCTTTTAAATCTGTATTCCAATTATCGTTATTATCAAGAAATGTGACCATTTGATTCCTGTCAATATTTCTTAGAAAAACTGCCCTTGTCCCCCCGCTTCTTCCTTTATGCCAGATTATCTTTCCGTATGTTGTGTCAATCGAAATCTCCCATCCTAAACCATAATACGATTTGATGGGAGCTAAAGTATCCATTGCAAAACTACCATTGTTTAATTTGTATGGCGCATAAGCTAATTCTTGACTTGTTTTGCTCAAGATTATGTTAGTAGCGAGAGCTTTATTAAATTTTTCCAGGTCATAAACAGTAGTATAAATATTTGTAGAGCCATAGTAATAATGTTTTGAGTTACAGATTATAGGATATATATTTCTCAGATTACAGGAAGTAAGATCTTCGTAATTATGTGGCCAAGCGATATCGCTTTCGTTTAGATTCTTTGCCAACCAGCTACTGACGTTTGCTGTTCTTGGAATAAACGTTCTACTCATTCCTGCTGGGCGAAATATATTTTTTTGCATATATACATCAAACTTCAAATTACACACGTGTTCTACAATTACTGCCAATAAATCATAACCAAGATTTGAGTAAGCCCATTGTTCTCCTGGGTTGAATTCCAAATTAGGTTTGTATTTTATTAACAGACTTACAATGCTATCATCAGTAATTGTTTTTTGATAATCTTCTTCGTTAAGAAAGTCCATGTTTGCTGATAATCCTGAAGTGTGTGACAAAAGATGTTTTATACAAACATCTGGGTAAGGAAAGTTTGGAATGTATTTTACTACTTTATCGTTGATATTTAGAAGTTTTTTTTCTTGTAACTGCAAAATTGCAGTTGCTGTAAACGACTTTGATATAGAAGCAATATTAAAAAGACAATTAGGTTTTAATGATTCGTTTGTTGTATTATCTCTGTAGCCAATTGTCCTTTTATAAAATGTAGAGTTGTTTTGGGTTATTAATATGTCGCCATTTAAACAATTATTTTTTATGCATAAGTTCAATAGTGAATCTATAGATTTTATTTCTTCAGATTGAGCAGCTAAAGTTGTCGAACCTAAAAGAAAAAAAAGTACTATAATGTGTTTATTCATATTTATCTGCTAATTTATGATAGTCTTATCTGGAAATCGCTTATTAGCATTACCGCTAACGGACGACGCTCCCGTTTCACGGGACAGTAAATAGCAAGTGCGGGAATAAATTGTTGCTAATTGTCAACCAGCACTACCTGTCCCGATTTTTCGGGAACCTGTACCGATTTATCGGTAAATGTATATAAACATTTCAAACGTTTCAACGAACACTACCTGTCCCGATTTTTCGGGAGCCTGTCCCGATGAAATCGGGAAATACCCGCATTTGCTATAGCGTTTGTTACCTACTGTGTTTTTATTATTTTCGTTTAAGTTTCACTTTCAGGTCTAAAAAATGGTCTCCTTCTCCAGAAATTTCGAATATTTCATTACACTGAAATAAAAAAGCAACTAATTCGCTCTCATTAAAAGCCACGTAGTCAAATTTCATAATCATAGCTGTGTGGAGTTGCCATACTTCATATGGTTTTCTTTTATTTATTAACTGTTCTCTGCAAAAGCCAATCGTGGAGTGGTCCAATTTCAATATTTCAGGCTTTTTAATCCAGTCAAAGTCGTCTTCTGTTTTTCCTTGGGCATATAAAGCGTCAATAATTTCACTAATCCCAAAGCCAATATCCCAGTTTTCAGCGTAAAGAGGTCTTAGAAAATCTATTGTCTCTCCATGCTTTTTATTCAAATTCAATGCTTCTGCGTATGCTTCCTGTGCATGCAAGTCAGAAGGTCTTCTCAACGCTTTTTTTCTCCTGAATTCTAATAAACCAGTCCAATCCTCAGCATTAATTAAATTATAATCTTCTTCCCAATCTTCAAATTCGTCAAAAACTTTTTTCATACAGTCTAAATTTTCTAACTTATTTTGAGTCTGAGTTTTAACATAGTAGGTAACGAATGACGCTCCCGTTTCACGGGACAAGTAATGGCAAGTGCGGGAATAAATTGTTGCTCAAAGTCAGCCAGCACTCCTGTCCCGATTTTTCGGGAACCTGTCCCGATTTATCGGGAAATGTATGTAAAGATTTCAAATGTTTCAACCAACACGCAACTTAGCGCAGCGGTCTCTTGAGCGCAGCTCAAAAACCCGCATTTGCTATAGCGTTTGTTACCGCCAGGTTTTCTTTCTGTCAGGCAAGTTTAACTGTCTGATTGAGCAATTCAACATTAAAATTAACCTTAGCATTCAATGCTTTAAATACTTTAATTATTGTCTCAAAACGAGCGTCTGTCAGGCTATTCTCTAACTTAGAGATTTGAGATTTCTTTACACCAACCAATTGCCCAAGTTCAGCTTGAGTCAAATGGCGTTCCTTTCTAGCTTGTTTGATTGCTTCACCGAGCAAGTCAATACGTAATTCGTTTTCAAATGCTTCTCGATTTGGTGTTCCCACTTTACCGACATGCTTGTCTATCATTTCATCTAAACTGTATGTTTTCATGGCTTCCTTTTTCATATTTTTAACTTTTTTGTTCAAAATACAACTTTCTCAATCTCTCCGCTTTATCCAAGTCAGCGACTGGTGTTTTGTCTGTCTTTTTAATTAGTCCATGTGTAGAAATTACAACTGTTTCCGAGTTACCGACCTTGTCCCAAAATGCAAAAAGTCTATAATGTGTCTTATTAAACAAAGTCCTAAACTCCCAAATCTCATTATTCAATTTTTTGAATAACTCTCTATCATTTGTCACTTGAGCTTTCTTAATGTTATAGTAAATCTTTTCTCTTGCCTTTTCTTCAAGGTTGTCTAAAAAGTCAGCTGCTTCTTCTAAAAACTGAACTTGAAATTTCTCAGTCATATTGTAAAAGTTTATGCAAAGATAAATGTTTCTTTAACAGGAAACAAGTAATATTTTTAACGCGGTCAAATAAACTTGGCGCCAACGGCAGTCCGTCTAATAACCTTCCACTACGGCGATTTTCAGACTGAAAGCCAGGTTAAAATTAGATAAATGCATCGATATAAGCCTTGGATATTTTAAAAGTATTTTCAGCAGGTTGAAAAAGCTGCTTCGGGATATAG
>CAIWMA010000337.1 GCA_903913645.1 uncultured Bacteroidales bacterium
CCCGGTAAATTGTATGCCCTGTATTTTCCCTATCATAGTAGTTTCGAGCGCAACAGCGCCTGAAACCAGTGGTTGTGCCAGCATTTCATCTACATGGCGGGTGCCATGATCGGATGTAAACACAAACATGTTTAACTCGCCGATATACACATAAAAGCAAGTGCAGGTGTATGGAATATTATTGGCCGAAGTTGCCAGGGTAAAAATATGGTGCTTGTGGATAAAATCCGTAATCCGTTTTTCGGGTAGGCTCATTAAATTGGGTTAAGAATGTTAACAAACTCTAAATTAAACCATTCAAGGCTTTTCAGGGCAGATCTATTGTTTCACAAATTTGGTTGTCATTGTTTTCTTGCCTTCGCTCACCCTAAGTATATAAATACCAGGACTTAGGGAGCTTACCAGAATTGATTCATTGGTTGATTTAGCAATACTGCTGATTAATTTATGGCCTTTCAGATCGTAAACTGTAATGCTGCAACCTGGTTGGACCCTACTTATGTGCAATTCATTTATTGCAGGGTTTGGGAAAGCATGGATAATTCCATCATTAACTTGATTGAGCAATGTAATATTGTGCGATGAATAATAAAGATGCTCTGTGTAAGAATTTTCCCAGTCATTGGTACTGCGGTTCCACCTCTTGTAAACTGCATTGTTGGCCAGGTTATCTGAATCATAATTAAACTCATAACTATAGCCATCATAAACCAGGCCCGTCAAAGGATCAAAAGTTTGAACCGAATAGCCTTTTCTCCGTCCAATATCATCAAACGAATACGAATTTACAGAACTAAAAACCCAGGCATCAGTATACCATCTTTCAATTGACAAAGAAGTTATGTGGTTGAATAAATCATAGGTATATACATATCTTAACGGGATACTCCATTCGCTGCCGAACCAGTAAAGGAACAACCTTTCAACTAAAAAACCGTTTGAGTTATACGAATAATCTTCTTTTTCAGAATTTATCCAGGCTAACGAACCCATATCCCATACCTGTTTTATTTTTTCGGTAAGTAAACCGCTGGTGTAGGTGTATAAATTCTGCCCCGATAAAGTCCAAGATGAGCCCCCCGACCAGGCATTGATGGTTTCATTATCAAGAATTGTATCATCGATATAGTGTGCCAGAATTTGACCTGAATTTATCCAGCTATTCGAAATGGTGTCCCATTGCTGGTTTATAGTTTCATCAGCTAAATTCATTTTGTTCAGGATATAAACAGAACGGGTCCCTCTCATCCTGGTAAAGGATTTGGAATCCCATTGTTTATAAAATGTTTCGACGATTTTACCCGCATCATTATACGCATAGTTTTTCCCTACAAACCAGGTTTTATTGATTTTATTGAAATACAGGTTTGTTTGAGCTGTCAAAACATTTGAATTATTGTAAACAAACGTATCCTGTTCTAGAGGCACCCACTCTTTTGCAATTGTATCATACTCTTTTATGAAA
This sequence comes from uncultured Bacteroidales bacterium, assembly GCA_903913645.1. Taxonomy (GTDB): domain Bacteria; phylum Bacteroidota; class Bacteroidia; order Bacteroidales; family UBA4417; genus UBA4417. Next base: position 1,466 of record CAIWMA010000337.1, read on the forward strand.
TATTCTACAGGGTCACCACTTGTATTGTACTTTCTATGGGTATCACTTTGAGGAATCCAGGTGTTCTGAACAGAATTCCACGTAAAAATACCTATATTAGTAAACCTTCCTGCATCATCATATTCATATTTTGTCTGGGAATAAGGATTACTATTCCATTTGTTACCAGTCTTATCCCAGCTGTATTTAAGCCCACTATCTGCAAGATAAGTCAGGTCAGAACTGCTTTTCTGCATATGGGATTGGTCCCCATTACCTTGAATCATCTCCATTTCAAACCTGGTGGAATTTTGAATTGAATCCGGAGGAAGCATATCGATCGATTGCGATTTGGAAAAGAGACTGCACAGCAGTAATGCGCCAGGAAATACAAAATATTTAACCATTTTTTATACTATTAATACTAAGTTTATTATAAATTTATCCTACTTACCGGGTAATTACTTTAATGCATGGTACTAATGAACAATATCTTAAATCGTTATTGCTAAAAGTCTAATTGTTACGTGATTAGTTTGACTGAGTAAATATAATGAAAATTTGAATTTGAGTACTTTTTATACCTGGTTTGCATAAAAATGACATCCCTGCTTTGACTGCTTCCCATACTCCCATTTTCTCATTTTAATGACACTTAGTTATTTTGTTTTTTTACTCTTCCCCTCAATATAAGTTGCAAACGTTACACTGTTCTGTGACATTTCGAATTTCGTATTCACAGTTTCCTTGTCAATCAGGGTATAGGTTAACCTGAAACCCGGAGCTTTTTCTGTTTTTTCACTTGTCAGAATAATGGAATTTTCGTAATAAGTAATCAGGTAATTAATAATATGTCCTTCATTATCAAAGTAAATTGCTTTTGAAGGAATCCCTGCACGGTCAGGATAAACTATCATGAGATCATCATGAATAACAGCAGGTTTATTGTCTGCTGCAGGAAATTCTGTGTGCCCTTTCCTGACAAGAATGTTATTAGTGAGCTCTGTATA
>CAIWMA010000338.1 GCA_903913645.1 uncultured Bacteroidales bacterium
CTGTATGATCCCACGCAAGGCCATATTTTGTTCGATGAGCGAGATAACCAGAGCATTCCGATTTCGGCGCTGCGAAACCAGATGGCAATTGTACCGCAGGATATTTTCCTTTTCGGAGGAACCATACGCGAGAATATAGCTTACGGAAAGACCGGATCAACTGAAGAAATGATTGTGGAAGCAGCCCGCAAGGCTAATGCCTGGGATTTTATCAGCCAGTTTCCTGAGGGATTGGATACTTTGGTTGGCGAGCGTGGCACCCAGCTTTCCGGTGGTCAGCGGCAGCGAATCGCTATTGCACGGGCAGTACTTAAAGATCCCAAAATATTAATTCTTGACGAAGCAACCTCTTCCCTGGATTCGGAATCGGAACGCCTGGTTCAGGATGCGCTTGAAAAACTGATGAAAGGACGTACTTCTATTGTAATTGCTCACCGCCTTTCGACCATCAGGCAGGCTGACAATATCCTGGTGCTCGAAAATGGCCGTATTATCGAACAGGGAACGCATGAGCAACTTTTGCAGGTAAAGGATGGGCTGTACCGGAATCTGAGCGGGTTGCAGTTCGCGGGGTAGCACAGTTATAAAGAGTTTTTAAATAAAAGGTTACAAAGGAAATTTTCGAGTAGAACCGTAATGATTCTCATCTTGCGACTTTAAATGTATAAACATTTTTTCCGGTTTTTAAAAAGAATTTCATTCATCTTTAGTACAGTATAACTGATTATTGCGTACATTTAGGGTCAATAAAGCCCTTGCTCTCGTACACTAAGGCATCCATTCCCACACACCAAACAGCTTATTCAAGCCTGGGTTTTGGTTGAATTTTAATTTCACTGCTATTCTTGGATTTCCTGACTGTACTGTTTAGATACAAACCTGCCTCCTTGAAAATCTGGCTTTCGAGCTGAATATTTCGAATAATTGCAGATTCTGGCATATCAATCAGGAGGATAGAAACCTATATCGTATTTAAATAATTAACTCTATAAAATGAAAAAAAATCTATTCGTCTTCATATTCTTACTTCTGGCGTTATCTTCATTTTGCCAGGAATTGAAAACAAAAGATAGCCTGCAATTAAATTATACACTTCATAGCCCCGGGGATGTTAGTATTGCCGGTTCTCCGAATATTCTTTTTGGTACGCCGAACGGGACTCAGTTTGCCGGTGGCATAAAACTGAGAATGTTTTTAAGCAAACGCATAAGCTTTGATACCGACATTGTTTTTGGCCGCGATTATATCCACGCAGGACCCGGCATTATAGGATTACCGGTCTGGCTACTATTTTCTCGTCCACAAGGACTTAATTCCGATAACGACGAACCCTTTTCCGATCTTCTGTTTTATGTGGCAGCAATGGTTTTATCGGCCGAACACATCGCATACCACATTCCAATGAAAAGCGAACTGGATATTTCTCCCTATATGAGCCTGTTACGGTATAAATCTTCTTACAAATATGGTGAATACACTAATCCGAATTATGCCGGCGAACAATTCAGTTTTGCTTTGGGGTTGGAAATAAACAGGTATTTCAATAAATTCCAGCTTTCGCCTTATGTTGAATATAATGTTGGATATGCTGACCATATTTCAGGATTTAACGCTGGTGTTTATTGTGGTTATTATTTTAAACGATAATGATTTAAGCCGGATAAAAAGTTTTGGTATGTTTTTTGATAAAATTGATGGAGGAAACTGAAAATTTAGTTTCCAGATTCAAAGAAAGTAAATAGAATCCTGAATATAGTTTACCGTGAAATATCAAGCGATTAAAAATCAGTTCTTTGTTAGGTTATTATATAATACAACGTTAACAGAAAACATTAATTTCACTTACAACTGCTATACTTTAATTGAAATTAATCTCCATTATACAAACATCTAATCCCAGAATTATGAAAGCAATCCCCCAATTAACCATTTTTACACTGTTGATTCTGCTATTCTCCTTATCAGTTTCGGCGCAAAAGATCATGAAACTTGATAATTCGCTGAAGGCTAAGAGTGAACCCATGGAAGCCAAGCGAAAAGGAGTCAGTACGTTAGGTAAGTACCAGTTTGGCCCCTACAAAATTGTTTCCGGTAAGGCCGGATGGACAAAATCAAAATCGTCGAAACGATTTTTAAGTTTCGAAACAGAGACTGAATCCAAGAAAAAATCATCTTTTATATTTGTTGCCAACGATAAGGATTCGGTACTTGTAAATACTGCAACAAATACCAAATCAAAGGAGACGAACATTGGTAATTTTTCCAATTTGAATAAAAGCAGTGATAATTATATTGTTTTGATTTCACCTGTGAACGACACTGCTGAATGGAAAATGTTTATGGCTTACAACAGTGGCTCGGAAGTAGATGGCAATTTTAAATCGGACGGTACATTAACTGATGGAAATGCGAATATTGAAATACGGGCTGTTAAACAATGGGACGATGGTGGAACTGCTTCTTTTAAAATGATCATTGGGTATGAGTTCTACCTCGAAAACCAGGCAATTGCAGCAGTGCAAGCCAGCATTGATACGATGAAGAAGAAGTATGTGTGGCTGGATCAGAACCTGAGTGAACATATGAAATTAGTGCTGGGTGCGGCTTCCGCTTCCCTTTTGTTGCATGTGGACGATGAAATGGCAAAGCCTTGAGTGTAGCTCTCTCTTGATATTTCTGAGTTTCACGACAAAGGATTTTTTTTTCTGACAATCTGCTAAAACAACCACGCCTGTTTGCTGAAGTAATGGGCATAAAGCACTTTTTAACCAATTCTTTTACTTCCTCACAAAACTTCTCCAATGGCTGTCTTCCTTATAATCGGCCAGCACTAAAGTAGTATTTGTGTATGAATATGATGTCATCAGGTTGTTGAGTTCCTGCTTCATCATAGTAAGGCTATTGGCGATCAGTTCTGGGTTAAATCCTTTCTGGCCCAGGTCAATAACCATTTCCATGGATACAATGCGGCTAAGCACTTTGCCAAGTTCGACAAGTTTTCGCTGTGGAAGCTGGGTGTCGAGGTTAAAGTTCAGTATTTCTTTTATATGTTCAACTGATTTTCCGGTAAGCGAATAACTTTTCAGGAACTGGAAGAGATTACTTTCTTTGGCCTGCTTCATAAGTTTTAAAACTGCTTCGGTAACCTGTGCGTAAAGCATATCATTCGATCCTTCGAAAATCTGGAAAGGGCGGCTATCAATAATAGCGCGTCCTGCAATATGGTTTTGCTTGTAAGCTTTTGCTCCTACTAATTGAAAAAGATGTTGGGCCGCTTCCTGCATCAGGTCGGTAACGACGGTTTTTACAGAATTGGCTTTAAGTCCGTGAGGAGCCAGGTCAATTTCAACACCTGCATTATCACTGCTGTGTGCGCAGATAGCTGAAGTAATAGTATAAGCCGACTGTATGCTGGCTAACCTTTGCTGCACCTGGTCGTAATTAAAAAGGCTTTTAGCTCCGACGAACCTTGTTTCACAATGTTTAATAGCTTCATCCAACATGCGCTTGATAAAGCCCATTGCCATGGCAGGTATTTCAAGCCTGCTGCGGTGCAATGTATCCAGCATCATTGATATCCCGGTGGTTTTAGGTTCCAGCCGGTACAATCGGGGTATTTTAATATCTATTTTATTGAGGCCATAAGGTATCATATACAATCCGAGATTTTCGAAATACTCTTCCACCTTAATCATCTGACCGATCTTATTATTATCGCTTACAAAAAAGTCGATATCGCGCATCAGGTCACCATTGGCTGCCTTACGGCGGGCTGTCAGCAGCCAGTAATCGGCAGTGCCGGTTAATCCTGCCCAGTGTTTTGTGCCTTTGATATGATAATGATCATTTGACTCTGTGAATGAAGTCTGCATATTTAATGCATCACTTCCAAAGTCGGGCTCGGTAATCATCAGGCCCCCCATTTTTTTATCAGCGGTGAAACCTTTAAATATAGCACGTTTTATTTCATCGTTAGCATATTTATTCACTGGTTGCAGAAATAGCCCCCAGTTTATACCAAAAGTAAGCCCGAGCGCCAGGGATTCGTATGAAGCGGCAGAAACAATTTCGATGCCCTCGTTCTCGTATGCTCCCCTGCCTCCGTATGCTTTTGGAATAAAGGCTAAAAACGGGTCGGACGAAAGTATCTCACGCATGACATACGTCGGCAAACCACGCTGTGTTTCAAGTTGGTTAATATCAGCACGCTGGTGAAATACATTTTCAAGAGTATTCCTGAAATTCTGCAGGAACTGATTAAAAGGCAGTTGCACACTTGCTGAAGGCTTTACAGCCTCGGCATATCGATTTGAATATTCCATTCCGGAGATTAAATCAGTGATTGAAAATTCTATTATTCTGCAATATGGATATCCTGATGACTGTCTGGTAAATTAGTCGGCTTACCTTAAGGAGTTGCAGAATTATAAACAAGGAACAATTTGTTCACTATTATTTTAACAAACGAAGATGCTGTTTGTTTAACGGCTTATCCGAAAAAGTGAATTGAATTTTGTTCCAGCCATTATCTGTTCTTTTGAAGACAATGCTAAACCTGTTACAGTCATGATGCAGCCTGCATTGTTATGAGGTTTGTTTCCGCATTGTCGTTAAAACTCTAACTATTTTATATACTTTTGCCGGATATGAAGCGTTACCAAATTATTAAATTTTAATGAAATGAATAAGACTTTCCCTTTTTTGCTGATGATACTGTTGAGCCTCTCTGCATTTTCCTGTTCGAAAGATGCCGGAGAAGGCGGTAATTCAACGATTTTTGGCAAAATCATTACTTATGATTATAACGCTGAATTTACAAATCTGAAAGGAATATACCCTGCTGCGGATGAGGATGTATTTATTATTTATGGCGGTGATCACAGTTTTAGTCAGCGCGTAAGGACCAGCTATGAAGGTATTTATGAATTTAAGTACCTGAGGCCGGGTGATTATACCATATACGCGTACTCGAAGGACTCAACACTAACCCTTGCATCGGGTATTTACCCTATAATAAAAAACGTCACTATTGCGAAAAAACAAGAAACCGTTGAGGTGGAAACCATGAAAATCTTTAGGTAATCAACATGTTACAATTGATTGAAAAGGTTATTAACTATTGAACTTTTTCCTCATGTTTTTTCTCAAAAATACCCATCATGCCTGATCTTTCATCCACACTGCAAACATTTCATCCGATTAGCCTGGAAGAAATGGATCATGTTACTTTGCTCAACCGGATTGATACGAAATTTATCATTCACGAAAATCAGTTAATGGAACACCTTTCTGCCATATCAGATCAATATAGTTTGCTAAAGATTGGCGGAAAATCAGTTCATCCCTACGAAACTTTATATTTCGATACCCCTGATTTTCATCTATACCAGATGCATCATAACGGGAAACGAAACCGGTTTAAGCTGAGGTGCCGCAGGTATACCAATACTGGGATTGCTTTTTTCGAGGTAAAATCTAAAAATAATAAGGACCGTACAATTAAAGATAGAATTCAGGTTTCGAATATTCCTGAAAAGCTTGATGAAAATCTTTATAAGTATATTGTTGATCATACTCACGAAGAACTGAAAAGTTATATTCCCACTTTGCGTGTCTATTTCGACAGATTGACTCTGGTAAATAAAGAAGCAAATGAAAGACTGACTTTTGATATGAATCTCAGGTACAAATGCAAATGTGATGAAAAGAAGATTCTTAATATAGTGATTGTAGAAGTAAAACAAGAAAAGTATAGTCTTTCACCTTTCAGAGAACTTATGCGGATTCAACGGCACCCTCAGAATTATATGAGTAAATATTGCATGGGTATAACATGTATGCATAAAGAGTTGAAGATGAATCATTTTAAACAAAAAATACATAATTTAAACAAGCTTGGGTATGACTTACATTAAACGAATTGTTGCTTTATTATTGTTCTTTGGCTTGTATAATGCGTTTTCACCGGTTTTGGCACAGGTAAATCAGCCAATTTCGCCGGTATCTACCCAGGTTGTAAATCCCCAGGAAAGTAATATTTCGGTTAAGAAACAAGAAAAAGATAAGGATAAAGAAAAGGAAGTTGTTTCACTCAACAAGCGCTTCTTCTATGGCATAGGATTCGATATCGCAACCATGCTTCTTATTTTTGGTCTTATCTATTTCCCTAATTACCAGAATAAGGAGTTTATGTTCACATTCTTCCTGTTTAATATTATTATTTTCATCATCACTTTTGTATTGAATAAAACCAACATTTCGATGGGCGCGGCGTTTGGGCTGTTTGCTGTTTTCTCGATGCTAAGGTACCGGACTGAAGGAATTTCGATGAAAGAAATGACATACCTCCTGATAGCTATCGCTCTGGGACTGATTAATGCCATCGGGCTAAATCTTGTGCCTATACTGGTATTCAACTCTATTTTTGCTGTTTTTATTTTTATACTCGATCATCCGATTGTTTTCAAACAGGAAGTTTCGAAAACAGTTATTTATGAAAATATTGATATGATCAGGCACGAAAATCATGATCTGTTAATGGCTGATCTGCGAAAACGTACAGGTTTTGATATTCACCGTTTTTCAATTATGTCAATTGATTTTTTGAAAGATGCAACTTCAATAACCATTTATTATTACAAGAAGAAATAAGTTGAATATACTTCCCAAAACAGTTCGCTTACTTTTTTTCCTGTCTTGCACGGCCGGCTTGCTATACTGTCCCGTGCTTAAGGGTCAGGTAAAAGATGCAGGTTTATGGACCTCTGTCAACTTTGAAGCCAAATTGGTTAAAAACCTAACTGCTACTGTTTCGGAGGAATTACGTTTTAACGAAAATATTTCAGAGCTTGGCACCGCGTTTACTGATATAGGGCTGACCTATAAGCTGAATAAGCATTTCCAGTTTGCTGCTAATTACCGTTTTCTTCAAAAACACAGGCTTGATAATTATTACAGTTTCAGGGAGCGGTTTTACGCCGATATTAAATATAGCCATAAGCTGAAACCGTTCGAACTCTCTATCCGCACGAGAATACAGGATCAGGTCTCGGATATCGGACGGGCAGCAGATGGTGGTGTCCCAGAATATTATTTGCGTAACAAACTGGGCATTAAATGGGATTTAAATAAAGCGTATTCTCCGTATATTTCGGTTGAACTCTTTTCTCCTTTAAATTATCCTCATGAGTACGCTTTTGATGGTATTCGCACCGCCGCAGGGGTTGAATATGAATTCTCGAAGCATCACAAGATAGATATTTATTATATGATTCAGAAAGAACTCAATGTGAGTAACCCGCAAACTGACTTTGTTTTAGGATTGGGATATTTTTATAAATTATAGGATTTCATTACAAAAAAATATTCCCAAACGCCTCTTCTTTTTTGTACTTTTATATTCCTAAAATTAAAAGATATGGCAACAGATTTCAAATGCCCGCATTGTGCTAATCTGCTGAATGTCGGCCAAAATATAGTTTTCACAGCCCGTAACAAGTGGGGCAAGGAAGGCTTGATAATGCTTCATCCGGAAATAGGAAATTATACTGTTTTAAAACACCCGAGTTTTATAGTTTCAGAAGGCGAGAAGCTGGACTTTTATTGTTTGTATTGCAATGAACAATTGCTATCGGATATAAATGATAACCTTGCCAAAATAATTATGAGCGATGAAAAAGGCCAGGAATGTGAAATACACTTTTCGCGAATTTCGGGACAGCATTCAACATACAAGATCATTGGCGGAAGTGTAGAAATATTCGGGGAAGATGCATCCTCTTACCTTGATTTACTTAATGATGTAAATCCCTGATTCCGGATTTATTTCTCCTGCTTTTCTTTTCTCCATTCATCCTGCTCCTTGCTTTCGCGTTTCATATCTTTCGGATCATCAATGCCAGGTCCCTGGAGAAGTTGTTTCCAGTCGAACTTTTCATCAAAAGGATCGAGCGCTTTTTGTGGATCAAATATGCGGATATCCACCGGTAATGCATCATATGGGGTAAAATCAGGTTTGTCGGTAAACATATCTGCCATGTCATTTGCACCGGCATCATACTGGTTTAGATAAGGAAGTCCAATCACATTCCAGAAAGTCTTAAAAATACTTCCAAAGCTATAATGTGTGTGGCTTACAAAATCCTTTTTTGCATACGGCGATACCACCATCAGTAAACTTCGGTGAGCATCTATGTGATCCACTCCGTTTTGCGCATCGTCCTCAGTAATTACTATGGCCATGTTATTCCAGTAAGGTGTGTGGGAAAGAAATTCGATTATCCGGCCCACAGCCAGGTCGTTATCTGCCATATAGCTTTCGCGGAAAGGAAAACCCGCTTCAGGCCGTTCGCCGGCACCGTGATCGTTCGGAAGAATAAC
>CAIWMA010000339.1 GCA_903913645.1 uncultured Bacteroidales bacterium
AGCTAGTATGTCGGGATTAAATCCATCCTATCCTGATTTTATTGAACCGGCAAATAAATCAATTCATGCTGTTGTCCATATCAAAACGGAATATGCCCGTAAAAACAGTATGTATGACAATTTTTTTAATTTTCATGATTTCTTCGGCGAAAGCCCTTTTGAACAGCAAGGACCGCTACAGGGAGCCGGATCGGGAGTTATTATTTCGCCCGATGGATATATTGTTACCAATAACCACGTTGTACAGGATGCAAGCAAAATTGAAATTGTCCTTAACGATAAACGTTCATACGAAGGCACTGTTGTAGGTGCAGATCCATCAACCGACCTCGCAGTAGTGAAGATAAAAGAAAGTAATCTCCCTTTCCTTACCTATGGAAATTCGGATGAAGTGCAGATCGGCGAATGGGTGCTGGCTGTGGGTAATCCTTTTAATCTTACCAGTACTGTAACAGCGGGAATTGTGAGTGCCAAAGCGCGTAATATCAATATTTTGGGGGCAGAGGCAGGAACACAAATAGAATCATTTATTCAAACTGATGCAGCTGTGAACCGCGGAAACAGCGGAGGTGCTCTTGTAAATACTCGTGGCGAACTGGTTGGCATAAACGCTGCAATTGCCAGTGGAAACGGGTTTTATGCCGGGTATTCGTTTGCCATACCGGTTAATATTGTTAAAAAAGTTGTTGGCGATCTCATTGATTATAAGGAAGTTCAAAGGGCATTCCTGGGTGTAAGCATACGCGACATCGACAGTAAATTTGCTGACGAACAAGGCATGAAGGAATTACGTGGTGTTTATGTTTCGGAAGTAAATGAGGGAAGCGCTGCCAAGGATGCCGGAATTTTGAAAGGCGATGTTATAACTTCCATTAATAAGATAACAGTAAACAGTACCTCGGAATTGCTTGGACAGGTAAGCCTTTATCGCCCAGGTGAAACAGTGGTTGTTATGGTTAGTCGCAATGGTGAGGATAAAACATTCAATGTTAAATTGCGCAACCGTGAAGGAAACACCAGTCTTGTGAAAAATGAAGACAAAGATATCACCCCGATGCTGGGTGCTAAGATGAAAGTTGCTTCCGGAGATGTGCTACGCAAACTTGGAATTGATCATGGAGTGCAGGTTACGGAATTAAAAGAAGGTCTTTTGCAAAATGCTGGCATAAGGGAGGGCTATGTAATAACTGAAATTGACAAAAAACCAGTTCGAAGTGTTGAGGATGTGAATAAGATTCTCTCCAGTAAAAGTGGTGGTGTTTTGCTCGAAGGTGTCTATCCGAATAGGGTTAGGGCATATTATGGCTTCGGAATAAATTAGACTTTGATAAAGCAGAGAATACACTCGGCAGGTAAAACTATTTTGCAAACAAACCTGTATATTCTTTGTTTATATTGTAGCGTTGTAAAATTTAGTAATACAACCTACTCAAAACCGATATTTTAATATTTTATACATTAAGCTGCACAAAAAACTTGTGCAGTTTAACTGTGTAAATTAAAGATAATAAGTCATGAGACAATTAAAGATAACCAAATCAATTACCAACCGTGAGACGGCTTCTCTTGATAAATATCTTCAGGATATCGGGAAAGAGGCGTTGATCACTGCGGATGAGGAAGTTGAACTGGCGCGTAAAATCCGGGGTGGCGATCAGAGAGCCCTGGATAAATTATGCCTGGCCAATCTGAGGTTTGTAGTTTCTGTAGCCAAACAATACCAGAACCAGGGTCTGAGTCTTCCGGATCTGATTAACGAAGGCAATGTCGGCTTAATTAAAGCTGCTGCACGTTTCGACGAAACCCGTGGTTTCAAATTTATTTCATACGCAGTTTGGTGGATTCGGCAATCTATTCTTCAGGCTCTTGCCGAGCAATCGCGTATTGTTCGTTTACCACTGAACCAGGTGGGCTCCCTGAATAAAATAAAAAAGGAAACTTCGCGGCTGGAGCAAAAATTCGAGCGTATGCCTTCGGCTGAGGAAATTGCAGAAGCCCTGGAGATACCTGGTTACAAAATTGATGCCGCCTTAAAAATAACCACACGGTATGTGTCGATGGATGCTCCTTTGGTTGATGATGAAGATACACGATTTATAGATGTATTTGTAGATGAGGATACGCCTTTTACTGATGCAGGGCTTATGCGTGAATCTCTGACACTCGAAATACAACGGTCATTATCTACTCTCACTGATAAAGAAAGAGATGTAATTAATCTTTACTATGGAATTGGTGTTCCGCATGGTTTAACACTTGAAGAAATTGCACTTAAGTTTGACCTTACCCGTGAACGTGTCCGCCAGATCAAGGAAAAGGCAATACGGCGCCTGAAACACAATTCAAGAAGCAAATTGTTGAAATCGTATCTCGGCCAGTAAATACAGGACTTTTTAGTATACTTATTGACGTAAAGTTTGTTTTTAAGTAAAATAGTTTAATGTTATGCATATGATAACAGATCAGGTTATTATAAGCTATTATAGAGGTAGAAGGGAAATATTTTTCTAAAATGGTATTACCTTTGGTTCTTTCTCGGATTAAGTAGGATGAAGGGGGGAGAAATGTTTAATCTTTTATTGTTTCTTATTATGAAAATTCTGGTCGCCGAAGATAATTTGATGAATCAACATCTGATGAGCAGGTACATGAGCAAACTTGGATGGGACTGCGTAATTGTTGAAAATGGCTTGTTGGCCACTGAAGCATGCCGAAACCAGGAATTCAATGCCATACTCATGGATATTGATATGCCTATACTTGATGGTATTGAAGCAACAAGGTATATCAGGGTTTTTAATAAACAAATTCCAATAATAGCAATTACCGCCTATGCTGACGACCAGATGAGGACAGAATGTGCTGAAGCCGGTATGAGTGCCTTTATTGCTAAACCTTGTTCGCGGGAAGATATCAGGGGAGTTATTGCCGAATGCGTTGAAATAAGCACCTATAAAGTTGCCGGATAATTTACAAAAGATATATTTTCAAAGCCTGATTTTGATCAGGCTTTTTTTTTTATTTATTTTCAAGGAATTCATCCAAGTGATTTGTATTTTTGCACAGGTTTTAAATCCGGATCACATTCTAAATAATTTACTATCGGATACATAGTTAACCGAGGTCTATCTATTTTTAAACTACCGGATCTATTTTTCTATACAGGTTATCATGGCAGAAATAAAATACATTTTTACAACCGGAGGAGTTGCCTCATCCTTAGGAAAAGGCATTATCAGCTCTTCATTGGCAAAACTTCTGATCGCCCGGGGGTACAGGGTTGCTATACAGAAACTGGATCCATATATAAATATCGACCCGGGCACACTAAATCCCTACGAACATGGTGAGTGTTTTGTTACCGATGATGGAGCAGAAACTGATCTGGACCTTGGCCATTATGAGAGATTTACAAATGTTCGTACATCGCAGGCTAACAATGTTACCACCGGCCGTATATACCAGGCTGTCATTAATAAAGAAAGACAAGGAGATTATCTTGGCGAAACCGTACAGGTTATTCCACATATTACTGACGAAATCAAATACCGTATCCAATTACTAGGTGCCAGCGGGAATTACGATTTCGTGATTACCGAAATAGGAGGGACCGTAGGTGATATTGAATCCCTACCTTACATTGAAGCTGTGCGACAGATGAAATGGGAACTAGGCAACCGTTGCCTGGTAATTCACCTTACCCTGGTTCCATATCTTGCTTCTTCCGGAGAACTCAAAACCAAACCTACCCAGCACTCGGTAAAAATGCTTCTCGAATCAGGAGTTCAACCCGATGTAATAGTCTGCCGTACCGAAAGACATCTCAACCAAGCTATAAGGAATAAAATTGCATTGTTTTGTAATGTAAATCCTTCGGCTGTAATTGAATCAGTCGATGTGGAAACTATTTACGACGTTCCTATGCTGATGCGCGATGAACGACTCGACCAGGTTGTGCTCGAAAAAATGCAGGTTCCTATCCGTAAGCAACCTGATCTTAAGGTTTGGGAGGATTTCCTGCATAAGCTGAAAAACCCTATTGGTGACGTACAAATTGGTCTTGTTGGTAAATATGTTGAATTAAGAGATGCATACAAGTCGATAACAGAATCGTTTATTCATGCCGGAGCTGAAAATCAGTATAAAGTGGAACTGAAGATGATTCATTCTGAATCAATTAACGAAAGTACGTATAAACATTTACTGAAAGATCTGGATGGAATACTTGTTGCTCCCGGTTTCGGTGAACGTGGTATTGAAGGTAAAATAATTGCAATAAAGTTTGCCCGTGAAAATAAGATTCCGTTCCTGGGAATTTGCCTTGGGATGCAATGTGCTGTCATAGAGTTCGGTCGGAACGTGCTTGGATATAAAAATGCGCACTCAACCGAAATGAATCAGGTTACCCCTTATCCGGTTATCGATATCATGGAGGAACAGAAGAAAATTGATAAAAAAGGTGGGACTATGCGCTTAGGATCTTACCCATGTACGCTGAAACCGGATACTAAAATATGGGATGTTTATAAATCAGCCGAAATTGTTGAACGTCACAGGCATCGGTTTGAATTTAACAATGCGTATAAGACTGAATATGAGAATGCGGGTATGATTCCGGTTGGTATCAACAAGCAAAACGACCTGGTCGAAATTATTGAACTAAAAGATCATCCCTGGTTTATTGGTGTTCAATTCCATCCTGAATACAAAAGCACGGTAGCTTCGCCACATCCGCTTTTTGTACATTTTGTAAAGGCTGCAATTCAATACAAAAAAGTTCAGATTAAGTAAAATGCAGGATCACTGTATTTTAGGCTAATAGCAGAGATGTCAGCATATTCTCTTTTGCCGGAACGTTAGTACTTATCCAACATTTTGTATCTTTGCCGTCCCGTAAACCCCTTACGGAACGTTATATTATTGATAATCAGTTTTATTTGGGGAATAGAATGAAATAAGTAATCAAGTACATACATTTTATTAAATGAGTAAGAATAACATTATTGGCCTGGTAATCATTATTGGATTGTTGATAGGATACAGTCTTTGGATGACTCCATCGAAAGAAGAAGTGGCTGCTGCTAAAAGAAAATCTGATTCAATAAGCCAGATACAGCGTGCCGATTCTTTGCAAACTGCTATGGCTGCGATGGTAAAAAAGACGATTGCCGATTCGGTAGCAAAAACGAATCCGGCAACAGCCATGGCTTCTGGCACCGATACTGTTTCCAAAGGATTTGGAAAAATTACCAAAAATGAGGAAAAGTTTTATACCCTCGAAAGCGACCTGCTGAAACTGAAAATATCATCGAAAGGCGGACGGGTATGGTCAGTGCAACTAAAAGATTATCAAACATTTGATACCTTGCCTCTTGTACTTTACAAGGGTGATTCATCGGTTTTTGGTTTCGAATTTAATACCGATGACCTCCGTACCTTGAATACTGCCGACCTGATGTTTGTTCCGGTTATGCCTGTTGAAAAGGATTCGATCCGTGTTTCGGGTAAGGATTCAATTCAGTTTGCTTTACGCGTTTATCCCGGGAAAGTGGATACCGCTACTTCGAAAAGTTACATTGAATATGTATATACGCTGAAAGGCAACAATTATATGGTTGGCTATAAAGTCAATTTTGTTGGTATGAAAGGCTACATTGCCCAGAATACCCGCGATATGTCACTGCTTTGGAGTACCACACTTTTGCAGCAGGAAAAAAGTGTGAAAACGGAGCAAACGCAGTCAACCATTTATTATATGGATGCTGCAGGTGAAGTTAATAACCTGAAAGAAACCAAAGATTCAAAGGAAAGAATTTCAACAGCCGTAAAATGGGTTTCCTTTAAGCAACAATTCTTTTCGGCCACACTTATAGCTTCCGATAAATTTGAAAGTGCAGATATAGAAACAGTTGGTTTTCCGAATGACAATACCGACCGTCATATAAAATCGATGAATTCTGCTCTTATTCTTCCTTTTACAACCGAAACCGATCAGTCGTATGATCTGAAATGGTATTTTGGTCCGAACAAATATAAGGTCCTCAGGCAATACAAGATGAACCTGGAAAGGCAGATTCCACTCGGGTGGAGCTTCTTCCTGATGCAATGGATCAACAGGTTTGCGGTAATTCCGGTTTTCAACTGGCTGGAATCATTTGATATGAATTATGGAATTATCATTCTGCTGCTTACAATCCTGTTAAAAATTGTTCTTTTCCCTATTGCCTGGAAGACTTACATTTCTTCAGCCAAGATGAGGATTTTAAAACCCGAAATAGAAGAAATCGGGTTGAAATATCCAAAAAAGGATGATGCAATGAAGAAACAGCAGGCTACCATGGCTCTTTATAAAAAGGCCGGGGTTAACCCTATGGCCGGTTGTGTGCCTATGCTGCTTCAGTTCCCGATCCTGATTGCACTTTTCAGGTTCTTTCCTGCATCCATCGAATTGCGCCAGCAGTCTTTCCTTTGGGCTACCGACTTGTCAAGCTATGACTCTATCTTTTCCTGGACAACCCAGATTCCTATCCTGAGCACTTTCTATGGAAATCATATCAGTCTTTTCACTCTTTTAATGACGGTTTCAACCATCATGTATACCAAGATGAATAACGATATGATGGGCTCAACACAGCAGATGCCTGGTATGAAAACCATGATGTACCTGATGCCGATTATGTTCCTTGGTTTCTTTAATAACTATTCAGCAGGTTTAAGTTACTACTATATGCTTGCCAACTTGTTCACTTTTGGCCAGATGTTTTTAATCCGCCGTTTTGTAAACGAAGATAAACTTCACAAACGCATACAGGAAAATAAAACCAAGCCGGTTAAGAAATCATCATTCCAGAAAAAACTGGAAGACATGACAAAACAACAGCAACAGAAAGCGCTCAGGAAATAAGTTAAAGTTATAAGATGTCAGGCTGAGTATAATTGAAGCTGACAAAAAAAATCCGCAGTTAGAATCAATTGATTTTACTGCGGATTTCGCTTTTAAATTTGTTTAGGCCCCTAAAATCAGGCAAGAAATTTCAGGAAATGTTCCATTCC
>CAIWMA010000340.1 GCA_903913645.1 uncultured Bacteroidales bacterium
ATGACCTATTAAAACAGGATTTTCTATCTGATGTTCTTCGATAAACTCAGCCAGATCATCAGTCATTGCCGGGAAACTATGCAATGGCGTGTGCGGCGATTGCCCATGGTTCCTTAGATCGGGGATGAACACATGAAACTGATCGGCTATGCGACGGCCTACTGTAACCCAGTTATCGCTCTGCCCGAAAAGTCCGTGCAAAATAATAGCCGGTTGTCCTACGCCGAATTCGCGGTAAAAAAGCTTCATAACTTTAACGTAATTTATTCACTCTTTGAAATGATAGGAGAAATGCAAACAGGTTTGTACTGGCAGATTTGATTGATGCGCAGAAAAAGGATAGAGATTTATCCGCTGAAACGGTAAATCAGGTTTATTTTAGCGGAGTTTCCGAAATAACATCACCAGATTTATATGTAACTTTCTTTACAGGTTTACCGTTTTCATCCCAAAACTGCCATATTCCATCTTCGAAACCCAGTTTAAATTCTCCTTCTTTCTTTTTCTGCCCGTTTGAATGAAAATAGGTCCAGGTGCCTGTTTCGCGGCAATCGGAATAGGAACCTTCGTATTCTTTTTTGCCATTTTTATAATAATGCGTCGAAAGGCCATTCATCAATCCTCCGGAATAAATCTTTTCATATTGCATTCCGCCTTCGATATAATAAAATTTATAGGGGCCGTTAAATTCACCGTCACGGTATGTGATTTCCATCATTGGCTTTCCGTCAGGGAACCAGGTAGTTTCTATTCCATTTTCCTTGCCATTCAAATAATGCGCTTCAACTTGTTTTTTACCTGTAGCGAAATATGAAACAGTCGTTCCTGTGAAAGGAATTTTGTCGCCTTTAAAATAAACGATGCCATTTCTTTCCTCTGTTTGCTTTGTTTCAACAACAGTTTGAGCTTTTAAACTAAAAGAAAATACAAGAAAAAGGATAAAAAATGCCAGCGATTTTAACATGTGGTCTTTTTTAGGAATTAATAACTACTGTAACTGCTGTAAGTATAACTTGATTGTTTTTTCTAATCCCAAATACAAAGCTTCACTTACCAAGGCATGACCTATTGATACTTCCAGTACTTCAGGAATCGTTCGTACAAGATACCAAAGGTTATTTAAGTCGAGATCGTGGCCGGCATTGATGCCTAATCCGTTTTTGGTGGCAACCTTAGATGCTTCAACATAAGGCGAAATTGCCTTTATCCTGTCGTGAAGGTATTGAAGAGCATATGCTTCGGTATAAAGTTCGATGCGGTCGGTGCCGGTTTCGGCAGCATAGTGAACCATTTCAATGTCTGGATCAACGAAAACGGAAGTACGGATTCCATGCGATTTAAACTCAGATACAATTTCCTTCAGAAACGACATATTTTTTTTAGTATCCCAGCCTGCATTGGAAGTGATCGTATCATGTGCATCTGGAACCAGCGTAACCTGGGCAGGTTTCACTTCGATTACGAGGTCTATAAACTGGGGAATCGGGTTGCCCTCGATGTTGAACTCTGTTTTTATCAATGGATAAATCTCATATACATCGCTGTAACGGATATGGCGCTCATCGGGGCGCGGATGAACGGTGATGCCCTGGGCACCAAATAATTCACAGTCTATTGCGGCTTTCAGCACATCGGGCATATTTCCGCCCCGGGCATTACGAATTGTGGCAATTTTATTAATATTTACACTTAACTTTGTCATCTCTTTTATTTATGCCGCAAAATTACGAAACACCACGCTTGGTTTTACCGATTTAAGGCACGATATTTGAGCAAATAGATTTATGATTGCAAAAGACCTCATATCAAGTGCAGTACTGCCACTCAAAACCTCCGACACCGGACTAATTGCCATGCATTGGTTCGACGAATTCAAGGTTTCGCATCTTCCTGTGGTTGGTGATTCTCAGTTATTGGGGTTAATTTCGGAGGATGACATATTTGCAGCAGGTTCTTTCGAAGAGCCTATCTGGAATTACCAGCTTCAATTGCAAAACATTTCGATTTTACATACCAGGCATTTTTATGAAGCGTTGAAGCTTTTTGCTGATTATAAACTTACCACTTTACCGGTGGTTGACGAAAAAGGGTTGTACCTGGGTTTGATCACTTTAGCAGATATGGTCGAAAAGATGGCTGCAACCGCTGCTGTAAATAATCCGGGAGGAATTCTGGTTTTGGAACTTAATGCAAATGATTTTTCGATGGTTTCTATTTCAAAGATTGTTGAAGATAATGATGCAAAAATCCTGAGTTTTTACGTTACTTCTCCGGCAGATTCTACACGTCTTGAACTCACAATGAAACTCAACCGTATCGATATACAGCCTGTAATACAATCATTTATAAGGTACGATTATACCATTAAAGCATCGTTTTTCGAAAGTGACTATTTCGATAATTTACGCGAACGCTATGATCTCCTGATGACATATTTAAACGTCTGATCCTTCTTCATGGATTTCCGATATACAACACCATCTGCAAAAGCATTCCGTGTGCTGATTCTGCTTCAACTGGTGGTTTTCAATTTGTTTTCTGTAAATGCTCAAACCGATATCAGTAACACAACCGTTACCGTTGGCAGCATCAAACTGACGGGGAATGAGAAAACCAAGGCAAGCATTATTACGCGGGAACTGCTGATTGCCACAGGCGACAAATTGTCACCCGATGAATTTAGTAAGCGTGTAAACCAATCACGTCTTAATCTGCTGAATACTTCATTATTCAATTTCGTTACTATTGATACGGTCAGGAATGAAATTCCAGGTTCCAATAACACAATTATTGTTGAGATTTCATTGCTCGAGCGCTGGTATTTATGGCCGGTTCCTATAGTTCAGATTACTGACAGAAATATAAATGCCTGGTTACAAACACGCGACTTTACACGTATCAATTACGGAATTGATCTAAAGTGGTACAACTTTTCAGGCCGCCTGGACGAACTGGATGCTATTGTTCAGTTTGGCAAGAATCATCACCTGAGCCTGGCTTACCAGAATCCTTATGTTGACAAAAAGAAGCATCTTGGGATTGGGTTTGAGGCCGGGTATAAAAACAACCGTGAAGCTGGCTATCTTACTCAGGATGATGAACTGCTTTTTGCCTTTGCATCTGAAGGATTATCGACCGAAACATATTTTTCGGTAAACAGTACATATCGGAACAATATATTTACAACGCACCAGTTAGTTGCAGGTTTTCGGGCCTTCACTTTTTCCGATTCGCTGATGCTGTTAAATCCTGATTACAGCTATGCGAACGTGGATAAACCAGCTTTTTTGTACCTCTATTACAAGTTGAAAATCGATCACCGTGATATTAAATATTATCCACTCAGAGGTTGGTATGCCGACCTTGAACTGAACAAAACTGGATTGGGATTCGGGTTCGAAAAACCTGTTGATATTGCATGGGCTAAAACTACTACCAGGTTTTATGGCCAATTATCAAAGCACTGGTATATGGGCATTTCCTTCATAGGAAAAGTATCATCGGGTGCATGGCAACCGTATTTTCAGATACAGGGACTTGGCTATGGCCGCGATTATGTGAGAGGTTATGAATACAATGTAATTGATGGGAAACATTTTGGAATTGTTCGTTCAACTATCAAATTTGCTTTGGTCCCGGAACAAACTCACACCATTGGTTTTATCCCGACTCCCAAATTCGGTCTTATCCATTATGCGGTTTACCTGACAGCTTTTGCTGATGCCGGTTACGTCTGGCAGCCACAATGGATCGGGCAGTTCAATAATAAACTTCCACGTACTTTGCTGGCAGGTGCCGGGTTAGGTGTCGACCTGGTTACGTATTATGACAAAGTAGTCAGGATTGAGTATGCAATCAATAAATCAGGTAAAAGTGGTATCTTTATTCACTTTATTGCAGGGATATAACCCTTGATGTTCCGTATTATATTAACAAAACAAATCCCGACAACGTGAGAATTGCAATATTCGGAAAAGAATTTAACGATAACCAGCTGGATTATGTTCGTATACTGGTGGAAGTTCTGGAAAATAAGGGATGTAAACTTCTCATCTGGAAGCCTTTTTACGATTTTATTAAGGATAGAATTTCATTCAGTAAGGAAGTCGCACTTTTTAATGATCATCGGGATCTGAAAGGACAGGCTGATTTGCTGTTCTCTGTCGGCGGCGATGGTACCATGCTACATTCAGTACGTCTGGTTCGCGATTCAGGTATTCCGATTTCTGGTATAAACCTTGGTAGAATGGGATTCCTTTCCAGCATTCCGCCTGGTGAAATCCTTGCCGCTGTTGATGATATAATGGAGAATCGTTACCGGATAGTAAAGCGTACACTAATAAGTTTGATATCGCCACATACCTTGTTCAGCGATTTTAATTTTGCTTTCAATGAGCTGTCTATCAATAAAAAAGAAAATTCGTCACTGGTTGTTGTACATGTTTGGGTTAACGATCAGCTGCTCCATTCTTACTGGGCCGATGGACTGATCATTGCGACACCTACCGGTTCAACTGCTTATTCGCTGAGCTGCGGAGGTCCGATATTGACTCCCGATTCAAACAATTTTGTAATCACGCCGATAGCTCCGCACAATTTATCAGTGCGCCCTGTCGTTATTCCTGACAGCAGCCTGATACGTATAAGGGTTGATAGCCGCGATAGCCAGGCACTTGTTGGGCTGGATTCACAATCAGCTGTCATTGTTCCTGAAAATGAGCTGGTTGTAGGTAAGGCTGACTTTGAAATAAACCTGGTACAACGTCTGAATGAAAACTTTTTTTCAACCATTCGCGCAAAACTTAATTGGGGATCCGATATCCGCAATTAATACTGTATTCTGGCGGGAAAGCAACCCTAAACATTTATTTAACTCATTCAATTCCTGGTGTTTCTCAACTCCTTCAATCCCGGGGAGAGTATAATTAGTGTGTTTACCACTCGACAAGGATAAACAAATTAATAGAGAGGATCTATTGGCAGATGAGAGGAAAGGACTTCGATTTTTATGAGAGTTCATCGATAATTACTTAAAGGTTGTTGTCAAAGTGAAATGCTAAAAGGATAAAATAGTATTCGCTAATTCCCTTTTTTATCAATGTTTAAACAGCTTTTTTGATAAAGCTTACTACCTTAAAATTTTGACTTCAGTAATACTATGCGCTCTGTATCAATATTAATACTACCTTTGCACGCTCAAAAAAATATGCGAAAAATCTTAATTTTCCTTTTATCTACGGTGTTTTCAGCACCATTGATTCATGCTCAGAAATCGGGCGACCTGGGATTTTTGGGTGGAGTGACCTATTACATGGGTGACCTTAATCCAAACAAGCCGTTCCTGCTGTCAAAACCTGCATTCGGCATAATGTACAGGCAGAATTTCAATTCACGCATTTCCGTAAGGATTCATGGTTTACGTGGATCAGTAGCAGGCGATGATGCCGTTAGTAAAACTAATCCAGAACGGAATCTTAATTTCGAATCGAAACTCACTGAAGTTGGCTTGCAACTGGAAATCAATTTTTTTGATTATTTCATTGGCAGTAAAATGCATTCAATTTCTCCTTATATTTTTGCAGGTCCAACAGCATTCTTTTTCAAGCCTATCGGGAACCTGCCAGGCGGAAAAACGGAATTACAACCATTAACAACTGAAGCTCAGAGCAAACCCTATAATTTATATGCTTTTAGCAGCGCTTTCGGACTTGGAGTAAAATACAGTGTGAGTAAACTGATTGGTGTCGGAGCTGAGTGGGGTATGCGCAGAACCACAACCGATTACCTTGACGATGTAAGCCAGACATATTACCTGGATCTTGCGGCTAATCCACCTGCTAATCCTACCGTCAAAGAAATTGCTTCAGATCCCTTACTCAATCACAATGCAGGGATGCAGCGGGGTAACTCACGAAATACCGATTGGTATTCGTTTGCAGGAATTTCGTTAACATTAAAAATACGAATGTTGGCGAAAGAGAATTGTCTCGACCACCAACGTGAAGGATACTAGTAACTTACAAGCTTTGAAAGCCGGAACATATACATTAAGAATAATTAACAAAAGTGGCTCATGCTGTAAGGCACAAAAGCCTAAATTTGTCGGAAATGATGGAGAACAACAATTTGATCGACACTGTAGATAAAACCAGGCTGCCAAAACATATAGCCATCATCATGGATGGCAATGGCAGATGGGCTCAGCAACGTGGCGAACAACGTGTTTTCGGGCATAATAATGGAGTACAATCTGTTCGCGAAACAGCAGAAGCTGCAGCTGAACTGGGAATTAAATACCTCACTTTGTATGCCTTTTCAACAGAGAATTGGAATCGTCCGAAAGACGAAGTTGATGCATTAATGCATCTTTTGGTTGTAACAATCAATAATGAGATTAAAACCCTCAACGATAACAATATAAGACTTAGAGTTATTGGGAATGTGCAATGCATGGACCCAAAAGTGAAAGAAGAACTCGCTGAAGCCATGGAAAAAACTGCTGGAAATACCCGGATGGATTTATTCCTGGCGTTGAGTTACAGTGGCAGATGGGAGATAGTTGATGCAATTAAAAAGATTGCTCTTCTGGTCGAGGATGGAACCCTATCCCCTGAACAGATCACCGAAAAAATGGTATCAGCCAATATGAATGCACCCGATCTTCCTGACCCGGAGCTTTTAATACGCACCAGTGGTGAATACCGCACAAGTAATTTCCTGATGTGGCAAACTGCCTACACCGAGTTATTCTTTTCATCTAAACTTTGGCCTGACTTCCGCAAAGAGGATCTTTACGAAGCTATTATTGATTTCCAGCATCGCGAGCGGCGGTTTGGCAAAACGAGTGAACAAATTATAAATTGCAAAGGATGACACTGAGGCGCTTTACTTTACTTTCTATTCTAATTTCAATCCTATCAATGCCAGTAATGGCGCAGGTTACGACAGGCAATGAAGTTCCGGATATCAATTACAATCTTCCCAAGAAATATACAATCGGAGGCATTACAGTAACAGGGGTCATGTATCTTAACAGTTCTGTTCTGATATCCTTGTCAGGCTTACAGGTGGGTAATAAAATTGATATACCTGGCGAAAGAATCCGCAGTGCAATGGACAAACTTTGGCAACAAGGGCTTTTTGAAGATGTAAAAATAGTCGCTACAGGCGTGCAGGATGATCAGATTTTTCTTGAAATACGTTTAACCGAAAGGCCGCGTTTATCGAAGTTTAGTTTTAGCGGAATCAGGAAAGGTGAAGGCGATGATTTAAAGGATAAACTCAAAATTTCCAAAGGCGATGTAGTTACCGATAACCTATTAAACCGCACGCGTAATACCATTATCAAACATTATGTTAGCAAAGGCTATTTCGATGCCTCAGTGAATATCAAACAGATCAGAGATACCCTCATGGTGAATAACGTCGCCCTTGATATCAATGTGAATAAGGGAAGTCGTGTTAAAATCGGAAAGGTTAATATTATTGGCAATAAGGAAGTAAGTGAAATCACCCTTAAATCAGCCTTAAAAAAGACCAAGGAAAAAGGTTCGTACCGGGTTTTGTATACTGTGCAGGAATCCTTTTTTGGATTATTTGGCCATTTGATTCATAAGGACCTCAAGCATTATCCTGCCTATGTACAGGATCTTGCAGATAAAAATATGAAGATGCGGATTTTTAAATCTTCAAAATTTATCGAAAAAGATTATGAAGAAGATAAGATTGCCATGGTAAAGAAATTCTATGAAAACGGATTTCGTGATGCAACACTTATTAAAGATTCGATTTACAAATCGGGCCGAAACGATATAACAATTGACCTTCATGTTTACGAAGGTGACAGATACCACTACAGAAATATTTCATTTGTAGGAAATACGAAATTTACAGCAACAGAACTTGCGCTCCTTCTGGGGATACGAAAAGGTGATATTTACAACCAGGATCAGCTGGATGCTTCGCTTCAGTTCAATCCAAATGGCATCGACTTAATGAGTTTATTTGTTGACGACGGCTACCTTACCTGTACCATTGAACCTATTGAAGTAAGTGCTGAAAATGATTCCATTGATCTGCAGATCCGGATTCGCGAAGGCAAGCAAATGAATGTAAGCCGCGTTTCAGTTGCCGGAAACACAAGAACCAACGATCATGTAATTATCAGGGAATTATATTCAAGGCCTGGCCAGCTGTTTAGCCGTTCCGATATTTTACGTAGCCGTACATCGCTAACCCAGCTTAAATATTTCGATCAGGAAAAAATTGATATACAAACTCCAAACATTGATCCTACTAACGGAACTGTTGATGTTGCATACAAAGTGGAGGAAACTTCATCCGATCAGCTCGAACTCTCGGGAGGTTGGGGTTATGGAAGGCTAATTGGAACATTGGGCGTTTCGTTCAATAACTTTTCGGCTCGTAACTTTTTTCAAAAGGGTGCATGGAAACCTATTCCTTCGGGCGATGGACAAAAACTGACCTTACGTTTGCAATCCTACGGGAAAGGGTATTTAAGTGCAAGCGCTTCCTTTACAGAACCCTGGCTCGGAGGGAAAAAGCCTAATCAGCTGAGTGTTTCAACCTACGTTTCGGCTTTCAATAATGGATATGCTAAAACCAATTCCAACTATTACGCTTATAATATTACCGGACTGTCTTTTGCTTTCAGCCGTCGGTTAAACTGGCCCGATAACTATTTTAACCTGACACAAACCATTAGTCTTCAACATTATAATCTGGATAATTATATCCTGTTCGGGAAACAATCGAACGGATTATACCAGAGTTATTCGTATACTGTAGGATTGGGCAGGTACTCAACCGATGCACAGATTTATCCCCGTGCAGGATCTGAGTTGAATTTATCTCTCGAGCTCACGCCTCCTTACTCCTTGTTAACGCCCGATAAGTTTGCCGCTAAATCAGCTGACGATAAATATCGTCTCATAGAATTCCACCAGTGGAAATTCAGCGGTGCTTTTTATCAGCAGATTGTTGGCGACCTTGTAGTTATGGCCCGGGCAAAAGTTGCTTTCCTTGGTAAATACAGCAGCGATATTGAAGTTACCCCTTTCAATCGTTATTTTATGGGCGGTGATGGAATGTCGGGTTATTCAGCTATTGATGGAAGGCAGTTGGTTGGTTTTAGGGGATATACGAATGAGAGCCTTACCCCTAATTCAGGAACAACTTCCAAACCTGCGGGAGGAACCGTATATAGTAAGAGCACGCTCGAACTTCGCTATCCGTTGTCACTCAATCCAAATTCGACTATTTTCGGACTCATTTTTGTTGAAGCCGGCAACGATTGGTCAACTTTCGAAAGTTACACGCCATTTGATGTTCGCAGATCGGCCGGTATCGGTGTCAGGGTATTCCTGCCCATGTTTGGATTACTTGGTCTCGACTGGGGTTATGGTTTTGATGAAATACCCGGAATGCCATCAGCAAATAAGGGTCAGTTCCATTTCTCAATGAATTCTTCGATAGATTAATTGTTTTGGCAGGTTTTTTGCTATCACTGTTATAAATACAAATTAACTGTATCCTCTATCATATTAATTTAAAGGTGGTAATACTATGAAAAAGATTATTCTTATTGCAGCAATTTTTTGCACTTTTGGTTTTGGCGCTTCTGCCCAGAAGTATGCTTTTGTGAATACGGATTATATTCTGTCCAACATTCCGGAGTATGCTGATGCACAAACGCAGCTTGATGAACTGTCGGTTCAATGGCAGAAGGAGATTGAGGTGAAATTTGCAGAAATAGATAAAATGTACAAAAACTTCCAGAACGAAGCTGTTCTGCTTCCGGAAGATATGAAAAAGAAACGTGAGGATGACATTATTAAAAAAGAGAAAGAAGCAAAGGATCTGCAAAAAAAGCGTTTTGGAAGCGAAGGCGATCTGTATAAAAAACGCACTGAACTTGTGAAACCTATACAGGAGAAAGTGTATAATGCAATCGATGAAATTTCAACAGCCGAAAATTATGCAGTTGTTTTCGACAAAGCCAACAATGCGACTCTTATTTTTACCAATCCAAAATACGATATAAGCGAGCAGGTGCTCGATAAATTAGGCTATACGTATAAGCCACAACAAAATACTAAAAGTAAAAAATAACATTTAGGTGATTTTGGTAACGCCTTTTTTTTACCTTTGCGCCTCATTTAATCAGAAAACAAATAATCCACATACACAAAAATGATGAAGAACACCCTTAAAGTTTTAGCAATTGTAGTACTGGTAGCTGTTGCAGCAACCACCAATGCACAGAAAGCATCAAAAATCGGACATATCGACCTCGGTAAAGTTCTGGAACAAATGCCAGGACAGGATACTGTGAAAGTTGTTATGGAAAAATATGTTCAAACTCTTCAGGGTGAATTGCAGACCATGCAACAAGAACTGGAATTGAAAGGTGCCGATTATCAGAAGAACCTGGCTACTATGTCAAGCATCATCAAAACTACCAAAGAAAAGGAAATTACTGACTTACAGGGTCGTATAGAAGCTTTTCAGCAGTCGGCACAAAAGGATCTTTCTGACAAACAGACGCAACTTATCACACCTTTTGTAACCAAGGCCAGGCAAGCTATAAAAGATGTAGCTAAAGAAGGTGGATTCGCTTATGTTATTAATGCTGTAGAAGATATTCTATTGTATTCAGATGGTGGAGAAGATATTACACCACTTGTAAAGAAAAAACTTGGAATTCAATAGTCCAATTAGTTTTTAACTAGATCTCAAAAACTCCGGCTTTGTCCGGAGTTTTTGTTTTTTATTGTTTCCGCCACTTCAAGGTATTGAAAATTGAAATTATAAATAATTCTGCTTTATTGTAATTGGTTAACATTTGCAATATCGTTATATCATTAACTTTGATTTATATAATTCTTAACCTTCATTAATTTATAATATTATCATGAAAAAACAAGCTCTATCAATTGCTTTTATTACATTATTAACACTTACGTCATTTGCACAGCTGGAAAAAGGCAGTTGGATTGGCGGTGTTAGCGGGAATGTTGGATTTACCTATAATTCATCCGATATCAGAGAGTTCTCCTTGAGTTTAAATCCATATGCCTTGTACCTGGTGAGTAATAATTTTGCTGTAGGATTAAATGTGGATTACAGCTTCCTTCATACAAAGTCCTATTACCCCTTTTCTCAGACTGGAACTGAATTTGTAAAGTACTCAACCAATACTGTTTTGTTTGCACCAATTGTCCGTAAATATTTTGGTACCAGCAAATACCGTCCGTATGTCGGGATAACTACCGGGTTGTCGATTTATCAAACACCCAGCTTCGTTCCCACATCTACGGATGTTGCTAAATCAACAGAATTTGGTTATATCCTAAATCCTGAAGTTGGAGTTTCGTATTGGCTGAACGATAAAGTCTTTTTCGATCTCAAAGCGAGCTACGATCTGATAAGGCCTAACCGAATTGGTGACTACCACAGTATTGATTTAAAAATAGGGATTGGGATAAAGCTCGGGAATTCTTCAGCGGGGAAGTAAATTTTTTGGATATAAATCCAAAAAGCCGGAAATCTGATCGATTCCCGGCTTTTATTTTGTTCGAAAGAGTCTGATTAATTCCTTCGACCGGTAAAAATCATGATGTAATAAAGAAGGGTAGCCAGTGATGCCAGAGCAGCTACTACATACGTATATGCTGCCCATTTAAGCGCGTCCTGCGCTTTAGGATGTGTTTCCTGCGTAGTAATGCCACTGTTGTTAAGCCAGAGCAATGCGCGGCGGCTGGCGTCAATTTCAACAGGCAGTGTTACAAAGCTGAAAATGGTTGTAGCTGCGAATAAGACTATACCAGCCAGCAAGAGTTGAGGAAATGTATTAACCATCAAAATTCCGGCCAGCAAAACCCATTGCATCCAGTTGGAAGCGAAACTTACGGCCGGAACCAAGGCTGTACGAAGTTTTAGCAAAGCATATGCTTCTTCATGCTGAACAGCATGCCCGCATTCGTGTGCAGCAACCGCGGCAGCCGAAATACTGGATTTGTTGTAAACATCCTGGCTCAGCTTCACGGTTTTGGTTTCAGGATTGTAATGGTCGGTAAGCTGACCCTCTACCGAGATAACCTGCACGTCCATAATTCCATTATCGCGCAGCATTTTTTCGGCAATATCCTTGCCTGTATATCCATTGCCTATTGGTATGGCAGAGTATTTCCGGAATTTCGATTTTAACACCTGGCTCACGATCAGGCTGAGGAGCATGAAGCCAATAAAAATTACTATGTACATTGTTTTAAGTATTTGATTTGAAGAGATTATCACAAATCTCCTGCCAATTGTTATAGTGCGACATTGTGGCAGAAATTAGCTACAAGGCTTGGATAAGATTGTTTTTGTTTCAAAGTCTAAAGTTCTAAATCCCAATATTCAAATCCCAAGACCTTGATTCTACTATTTTCGAAAAATCTTGAGATTTTGATTTCTTTCCTTGGGCTCCGAATTTGAACCCGGATTATGCGCCCGAAAGTTTTAAATCATCATCCATATTCATTGGTTCAATACGGTCATCGTGCCAGCTGGCATACATTGTATAACTCCGTGCAATGCGGTTTACAGTGCCTTCGAGCAGCGACTTGTCTATTGATTTGATCTTCACGGCGGGAACTCCGGCATAAACGCTTCCGGATTCAACCAGGGTATTTTGCGAAACCACAGCTCCGGCTGCTATAATGGAATTGCTTTCAACCACAACTCCATCCATTACAATAGCTCCCATTCCAATCAGCACATTATCCTGGATGGTACATCCGTGAATTATTGCGGCGTGCGCAATGGATACATTGTTCCCGATGCTCACCGAGTATTTCTGGTAGGTACAATGTATTATCGCGCCATCCTGGATGTTAACATTATTGCCGATGCGGATAGAGTTAACATCGCCGCGTATAACAGTATTAAACCAGACACTGCAATTGTCGCCCATTATTACATCACCAACAATGGTGGCGTTTTCGGCAATAAAAGTATTTTTACCGATGGTTGGGGCGATTCCTTTGATGGGATATATAAGAGGCATGGATAATTTGGAATTTAGGGGTTAGGATTTAGGAGTTAGTGTGTCTGAATTTTGGCTTGGAACCTGTGATCTAGAATTTGGGACCTGGAATTTATCCCTAATCCCCAATCCCTTCCTCAATCTTCAGGGCTAAAGACGTTTACTTCGTTATCACTTACTTTTGGGTAGTCGATAGAGAAATGAAGTCCACGGCTTTCCTTGCGTTCGAGTGCCATTTTTACAATTAGAGTTGCGACTTTTATAAGGTTACGTACTTCACATATTTTATCAATGAGTACTGAGTGTTTGTAAAGTTCTTCGGTTTCGCGTTCGAGTATGCTTAACCTGTCGGCAGCTCTTTTGAGACGTAGATCAGAGCGTACAATACCCACATAATTGGTCATAATGCTTTGTAGCTCCCTCATGGTCTGTGTAATGAGCACCATTTCTTCGTTCATTACTGTTCCTTCGGCATTCCAATCCGGAATTTCGTTACATAAACTGATGTGTTTGAGTTTTTGGGAAGCATCGATACAGGCACGGTGTGAATATACCAACGACTCAAGCAGGGAATTGCTTGCCAGTCGGTTTGCCCCGTGCAAGCCTGTTGAGGAGCATTCGCCGGAAGCATAGAGGTTAATAATGGAGCTTTGTCCCCATTCATCTACTTTAATACCGCCGCAGGTATAATGGGCTGCAGGCACAATCGGTATCATTTCCCTTGTCATGTCAATTCCTATGGTAAGGCATTTGGCATAAATACCCGGGAAATGATCAATAAGCTGGTTGCGGTTCAGGTGACGGCAATCGAGGTACATATGATCTTCACCACTTATTTTAAGTTCATTATCTATGGCTCGGGCTACAATATCACGGGGAGCAAGTGAGAGCCGTTTGTCATATTTCTGCATAAACTCATTGCCGTTAACATCCTTCAGTATTCCGCCAAATCCGCGTAATGCTTCGGTGATGAGGAAAGAAGGCTTTTCGGTAGGATTGTACAATGAAGTTGGGTGAAACTGTATAAATTCCATCTTTTCGATGGTCCCCTTGGCTCGGTATACCATGGCAATTCCATCGCCGGTTGCAATGGGAGGGTTGGTGGTAGTGGCATATACATTGCCTGCTCCGCCAGATGCCATCAGAGTGACTTTAGCAAGAATAGTATCAATACTGTTGATTTTACGAT
Source organism: uncultured Bacteroidales bacterium (assembly GCA_903913645.1). Lineage (GTDB taxonomy): Bacteria > Bacteroidota > Bacteroidia > Bacteroidales > UBA4417 > UBA4417. Next base: position 14,241 of record CAIWMA010000340.1, read on the forward strand.
CGAGAACATATGCGCCGTAGCAGGTAATATCAGGAGTGCGACGGTTTACATACATCCCTAAATGGTGCTGGGTGATTATTTCTACCGTGAAATGATTTTCGAGGATTTCGATGTTTGAATCCTCACGAGCTCTGGCCAGTAATGTTTCTTCAATTTCGAGCCCGGTCTGGTCCTTATGATGAAGAACACGAAACTCGGAGTGACCGCCTTCCTTTGCAAGATCGTACTGGCCCGAGGCGTTTTTATCAAAGTTAACACCAAGTTCAATAAGTTCTTTTATTCTTTCAGGCGCTTCGGTGATGGTAATTCTGACTGCTTTTTCATCATTCAGATCATCTCCGGCAATCAGGGTGTCCTGTATGTGTTTTTCGTATGTGTCAGGCGTATACATCACTGCAGCAATTCCGCCCTGTGCATATTTTGTGGCTGTTTCATCAGCCTTACTCTTGGCTACAATGCAAACTTTTCCATACTTAGCGGCTTTTAAAGCAAAACTAAGACCGGCAATACCTGTTCCGATAACCAGGAAATCAACTTCTCGTCGCATAATAATGTAAATAGACTACAAAATTAACAATTAACAGCGGTCTTTGATTGGAATACGTGTTTATTAAAGCTTTTCTTCTAACTTTACTATTAAATTCTGTTAAAATTATAACTCATTATCTCATCTTAAGTTTTATGAAAAATATATTTCTATTCCTGGTAGTATTGCTCAGCGTTTCATGTTTTGCTCAGCAAAGCCAAAATCTTGATTCGAAGGTTACAAACGTAACTTTATTTCTTTCCGGTGCACAGGTTACCCGTTCCGCACAGGCAACACTTAAATCCGGTATTTCGGAACTTACTTTTACCGGCTTATCCGAAAATATTGATGCTAATACCATCCGGTTGAGTGGTGAAGGAAGTTTTACGATTATCTCTGTAAACGGCCGGATTAATTACCTGAAAACACAAAAAACCATAAAAGATGAGGAATCGCTGCAAGTTAAAAAGAAGCAACTCGAAATACAGATCGAAGATATAGTTTCGCAGCAAGGCGTCATGGCCACAGAAGAAAATTTGTTGAAAGCTAACCAGAAGGTTGGCTCGATTGACAAAGGTACTACAACGCTCGAATTAAAATCGGCAGCAGATTTTTTCAGGGCTCGTTTTACAGAGCTGGCAGCAAAAGCACTAGAGCTTTCGCGAAAACAGGAATCCTGCCAGGAAGAATTAAATAAAATAAATTCCCAGCTAGGTGAAGCTACCAAGGAAGAAGTGAAACCTACCGGGGAAATCATGGTGCAGGTAATGGCAAAAGAGGCTATGGCGGCAAAGTTTAAAGTAAGTTACCTGGTGAGGGCGGCTTCGTGGAAACCTGAATTCGATCTTCGCCTGGATGATATCTCACAGCCTTTGGAGTTATCGAGAAGAGCTAAAATAAGCCAGAGTTCCGGCGAAGACTGGCCGGATGTAAAACTTACCCTCTCAACCGGCAATCCGAACGAGTCGGGAACGGAGCCAAAGCTTTCAAACTGGTTTCTTGGCGGAAATTATTCCGGCTATCAAAATGGAAATTATAAGTACAGGAATGAACCTAATCGTTCGGTTGTAGACAAGCCAAATACAGGATATGCTTTCACCGGGAAAGTATCGGGCCGGGTTTATTCTCTTGACGATGGTATGGGTCTTCCGGGAGTCTCCGTTGTGATTAAAGGAACTACACGTGGAGTTCTAACGGATCTGGATGGGAAATACACGATTGATGCTACCTATGGAAATGATTTGCAATTTAGTTTTGTAGGGATGAAAGCTGTAACTACCCGTGCGGATAACCCAATAATAAATATTGGAATGGAATCTGAAGCTTCAAGCATTGAAGGGGTTGTTGTTGTTGGTTATGGTGTTGCCCATGAATCAGATGATGCGCAAGAGAGAGTAATGGAAATGCCTAAACAAGCCCGGAATATTGAAATCGAATCCAACGATCAACAGCAGGTTCGCTCTGTAAAGGAATATGCGATTGCTATGCCGATGAGTATGCCTTCGGATGGCAAGGAATATAACCTGGTAATTGGTAGCGAAACAATAAAGGCTGCGTATGAGTTTCACGGCACGCCGAAACTGGACAGGGATGCTTTCCTTGTCGCAAAAATTACGAACTGGCAGGATTACGACCTGCTGGATGCTACCGCCGGCATTTTCTATGAAGGAACATTTACAGGGAAAACAAGGCTTTCGGCTTCCCTGGCTACCGACACGCTGGATATTTCGCTGGGACGTGATAAATCTATAATGATTGAACGAAAAAAGGTGAAGGATTATACCTCAAATCAGTTTATGGGGTCTAACCGTACTGTACAGCGCGCATGGGAAATTAGCCTGAGAAACAATAAGAAGCAGGCTGTTACGCTTATAGTTTTTGATCAGTATCCTGTAAGCAGGGAAAAAGATATTGAAGTGGAACTGAATGAAAACGGCGGTGCAAGAGTAGACAAGGAAACGGGAATGCTCCGCTGGGAAGTGGTTCTCGATCCAGGGCAGGTAAAGAAACTGAATTTTAAATATTCGGTAAAATATCCGAAAGAGAGGATACTGGCGATTGAATAGATCAAAATTTAAAGTTTGAAATTACGAGCTTGTAGTGGGGTTAGTCAAGGTGCGACATGAAGTCGCAACCTGAGTATCACCAGTTCCACAATACTCAATTATCCATCTTAGTGCTCGGATTGGAATAACCAGGCCTGGTTTGCCCTTTCTGGGTACCCTGATTGTTCGCTTGAGGTCTCGTTTGCCATTTCAGAGTACTCCGATTGCTTGCACGAGGCCTCCAGCTGTCAAGCGGACGTCTTTTATCATGATATACCTGTATTATTTCCTAAAATAACTTACAATCCAAGCAAAACCTTAACCGGTTCATTCCCCGCGAAAAGCATTTTAGCCGGGTTTTCAAGCAACTCTTTAACCATTACCAGGAAGCTTACTGACTCTTTGCCGTCGATTACCCGGTGGTCGTAAGATAAAGCTATATACATCATAGGAGCAATTACAACCTGCCCGTTAGCGGCAATTGGTCTTTCTATAATATTATGCATTCCTAGAATGGCGCTTTGCGGCGGATTCAGAATAGGTGTCGACATCATAGAGCCAAAAACGCCGCCGTTTGTAATGGTAAAAGTGCCACCACTCATTTCTTCGAGTGTGATCTTGTTTTCGCGGGCTTTGCCTGCCAATTCCTTGATACGGAGTTCGATCTGCGAAAG
>CAIWMA010000341.1 GCA_903913645.1 uncultured Bacteroidales bacterium
GTCGATAAATTGGCGTTATTGCAATATTAAGGCATAAAAACAGATACCATGTGTTACTGTAAATTCAAAATATGTTTCATTACAAATAGGAACCCCCGGCATTTTTATTGCAGGGGGTGGTACGTTTGTCTGTAAAATAGAATAAAAGCCTTTATTTAGCAGGCTCTTCCATTATACTGGCAAGAGATAACGAAAAGTCAACTACAAGGCTTTCGCCTGATTCTGCTGTTAATGATACAGCTTCGGGAACCTGGTAATTATTAGCATAGCAGTGTACAAGATAAGAGCCGGCTTCAAGTTCATCGAGCACATAAGTGCCATCTGCATCGGTAGTTGCTATCAAACCATAATCGACTATGTTAATTGTGGCATTGGCAATAGGGAAGCCTGTAACACTGTCGGTAACGGTACCTGAGATTTCGGCCGGGACCTCAGTCGAAGTACCGGGTTTTGATTTTGGCGACTTTCGCCTTCGCAGGAACATGTAGTCGTTGTAAAATGCCTGGTACTCATCTTCCGAAAACCTCACAAATGTATCGAGCTGCAAACGCAGCAATTTGTGATTTCCTGTGATAAGTTTCTTTAAATCCTGCCTGCTTTTACGACGGTCGCTTAGCAGAAAATCATTGCCATCGAGTGTTTCGCCATAATCCTGGACCTTTTTCTGGAAAGCGGCAAGCTTTTCTTCGGTAAGTCCATTAGCTGCTGCAAGTTCCTGAACTTTGGAAAGTTCTTCATACGTATGCAGCGAAATTTCGTACAACTGGTAAGCCGAACAGCGACGCCACATCATATCGTAGTTTTTAAGCGTAATAAGCAGCGGCTGATTATCCTGACTGGTTGCAAGAGTAATACCTATCCCTATCATCTGCGAAAGGGTCTTGCGCATTCGATTTTCACTATCCTGCTTTGGAATCCGCACTGTTGAAACCGGTCTCAACAATTGTGACAGGATTTCACCAATATTGTCGTTATTGCTTCCGAAGGCTGTTCTTGCAGCCAGAACTTCGGTTTTTTCAGCGAAAGCCTCTTCGTAATTATTCATTACACGGCTGATTGCTTTGAAACGTTGATGAACATTAATTTCTTTTTTCATGGTTTTAAAAATTAAGTTTGAATCTATTTTATTAGGCCGACCCATCACAAGGCTGCCTCTATATATAGGTATAATGTCTGACAAAATAGTTATAAAATATTGATATATAATATGATATGTTCTGGTGCTTTGTTTGAAGATTTTAAATGATTTTACCGATCACACAAATTTTTGGACACTCTCATGTGAAATCCAAAGTATGAGTTATGAACCCTTCAACATGCGTGCGTGAGCTTTCGGTATAAGGTGCGCAGCCTTCAGTATCAGGTACAAAGCTTTCAGTATAAGTTTCGGATCATTTGGTATAAATACAAGAGCCTTCTACATGAGTAGTGAATCTTAAAGCATTTATAGTGATCCCTTCAGTATGAATTGATAATCGTGCAACATAAATAATGAAGCGCTAAGCATGAATTGCCAAACGTTAAGCATGATTTGAGAATCTTTCTGCATGAATGGTTAAACATTCAGTATGAGTTGCAAATCTTTCAACACGGGTTGCAAATCAGTTAGCAGGAGTTGTAAATCTTTAAGCATGAGTTGTTAACCATTCAGATGATACAGGAGGATTGTATCTGGAATTCAACCTTTGAATTGATCATAGTTTGAGCAAAGTTCCAATTTAATTAAATCGTTTATTTTATAATAGGTAATCCTCCATGTGAAAGAAATTTAAGAAGAATATTTTGAAAATATTTTCATTTAGAAGTACAATTAATAGGAAAATATTTGTATAAAAATATCTAATAGAATTTTAAAATGCTGTTATACAGTGTAATATAAACAATATAATAACGGAATTAAGATTAAATGAGTAAGAAATGATGGAATAGAAGATAATAGATTGAATTTATTTTTTAAAATGGAATGATTAATCAAAAATAATTCGTATAATATGCATCAAATTCCTTAAAACCA
>CAIWMA010000342.1 GCA_903913645.1 uncultured Bacteroidales bacterium
ATAACGGCACATTTACAAATAGTGTGGCAACAACCTATTCTATAGGGGGAAACCTCACCAATAATGCGACAACCTTTACTGCCGGAAATAGGAAGCACCTTTGATTATGTTGCTCCAGCGAATGAAGTTGAAGAAGGTATTTGCGGTGTTTATTCCAACATACTGAAAATTGATAAAGTAGGCACGCATGACAATTTCTTTGAGATCGGAGGCTCGTCCATGTCTGCCATCAAGGCGATCATTCAGATCATCAATCTGGGATATAGCATCAAGTATGGCGATCTTTTCAAACTGAAAACGCCGCTGGCTGTTGCCAAATTCCTTACGGATCATAAAGAGGAGGCAGAAACTGCCGAAGAGGTTCAATTGGAGGATATTTCAGATTACGATTACTCGGCAATCAACCGGGTTCTTGAAAAAAACAAACCAGATTTATGGGAAAATTTTACCGGTTATAATTTGGGAGATGTGCTTCTTACCGGTGCTACCGGATACCTGGGAATCCACGTTCTGAAGGAACTCATCGATAAAGAGACTGGCAGGATTTACTGCATGGTGAGATCAAAAGGATCATTAACACCATCGCAACGATTGAAGACTCAGCTGATGTATTATTTTTCGGATACTTTCGACGAAACCATCGGCACCAGGATTATTCCTGTCGACGGTGATATCACGAATATGGCTACCCTGAAATCACTCGAAGGCATGAAAATAAGTACTGTAATAAATTGTGCTGCCAGTGTAAAGCATTTTGATGCCAGTTCCGAAATTGAGAAGATCAACGTAGACGGAGTCGTGAATCTGATTGGATTTTGTAAAGGTGAAAATGCCCGTTTGATACATATCTCAACCATGAGCACTTTTGGTCTTATCGAAAAGGATAAGCTTTCGAAGGAGACCGTGATGAATGAATCCCGGCTTTACATGGGGCAGAAAATTGACAATAAATATGTTTTGACCAAGTTTAAGGCTGAACGTCATGTGCTGCAGTCTGTCAGCGAAGGATTGGATGCAAAGATTATGCGGGTTGGTAACCTGATGGGCCGCCACTCCGACGGTGAGTTTCAGATCAACTTCAGGAGTAATGCTTTTGTTAATGTTCTTAAATCGTACAAAGTACTAGGAATGTTCCCTCTTAGCCAATTGATTTCACCACTGGAAATATCACCGATCGATTGCACTGCAAGAGCTGTTGTTTCACTTTCCAGGGCTCCGCATGAAATTGTTGTACTTCATGTTTACAACAATTACAGGCTTAATATGGCAAATGTGATTTTTGCAATGCAGCAGTATGGGTTTGAAGTTACGCTGGTTTCTGATAAGGTTTTTGATGAACGCTTCGGGGAATTTATGAAAGACTCCATCAAGAGTGAGTATCTGTCGGGACTGCTTCAATACCAGCCTGGTGGAAATTTGGTTGAGGTTCCTGACGAAAATAACTTTACCACCACTCTGCTATATAAGAATGGTATCCGCTGGCCGCTTGCCAGTGACGACTATTCAATCAAGTTAATCGGGTTGCTCGACGGACTTGGTTTTTTTGATGAAGACTAGTTTAATGGGGAAGCACTTAATGTATTATTTGAGATAATGCTTCCTCTATAATTTTTAACTGAAAAGCGTACGGGATACTTGCCTGATATAAATTATTTGTGTCAATGTATGGAAATCTGGAGAAATAACTCAATAATACTAATGGGTAAGGCATCACATTTTGAAAAATAATTTGAGATCAAAAACAGAGATTTGTCTGTAAATTGATAAAATAAAATAATTCTACTCTATATGTCAATCACGAAGAAAGCGACACTTTTATTGATTATCAGTGTTTTGTGTTCAGTTTGCAAAGCACAGGACAAACCACATTCCGACAACCTAACTGCCGCAGCCAATGCGCTCAATCCGGTTGCACCGGTGCTCAAATTCCAGCTGCAACCAAACTATTCGATTTTCCATAGCGGCGGTCAACAACTCAACCTTATGACCCGCATCGTGATACCGTACGATGGAATGTTGCTGCCCTTTTTTAAGTCGAAGGATAAAAAATATACTTCAATGGTTCGTATTGAAGCACCCATCATCAGCCAGACCTATGATTCACTGTCTGAAATGAATGCAACGGGTCTTGGTGATATTAATGTTTCTGAAGTTCTTGCCAGGAAATTTTCATGGGGGAAATTAGGGTTTGGGCCTTGCTTTGGCTTTCCGGTTGCAACCCAATCTGTACTGGGATCCGAGAAATGGACGGCAGGCCTGGTAGCGCTAGCCATATACAACAAACCCAAACATGTTATGATGGGAGTTTTTATGTACCAGTATTTTTCTTTTGCAGGATCTTCAGCACGGCCATCAAAGAACTATATGACTGTCCAGCCATTCATTAATTATATTTTCAATAAGGGCTACTTTGTTATGGTTAACCCGGTATGTACATTAAACTGGGAAGAAGAAAATTATACCATACCCCTTGCCCTCGGATTCGGGAAGGCTTTTGCCCGGAATTTATCAGCGTATATCATGCCTGAATACATTATAACAGGCCCGACTAAAAAAAGCTGGGTAATCCAGTTTAACCTGAATACTATGTTCTGAGATAGTATAGCTGGTATAGTCAGGCAATTTTTACGACGCAGTATTTGCGAGATATTCAGGCAGTTATTTCCTTTCAATTGTTTAGCTATACTCGTTAGCTTTGTTCCTGAATTGCCATTTTTACAGCTAATAAATTATTCAGGAATATGAAAGACTGACAAAAGGCTGAAATGAATTATGGTGCAAAGCCGGCTTCGAAAAGTAACCTCAAAAGAACTGTCATTCACTAAAATATTCGAAATGTATTTTACAGTTATTATCAGGAATTAAATTCACAGTAAGTAGATAATTAAAAATTCCGGTCAATTGTTCCCCGATTTTATGCCTATTCCATAAACTGGTTGAGAATATTTCTTACTTTAGCATACTCATTCAGACATTTTATATAATCATAGGGGAAATAATTGTTTCTGTTCAGTTACATTTCAAACCACATTTAAGCGACTACAAATGACATTAGTGCTAAAGGATGTTTCTTCAAAAAAGGAATTTAAAGAATTTATTTACCTGCCGGAAAAAATTCACCAGGGACATAAAGATTGGTTGCCTCCACTTTATATGGACGAGAAAGTCTTTTTTGATCCTAAAAAAAACCATTCTTTTAATGCATGTGATCACCGCCTGGTAATTGCGTATAAGGATGACATTGCTGTAGGGCGCATAATGGGGATAATAAATCGCCAGCATAATGAAATGATGGGTTTAAAAAATGTCCGTTTTGGATTTATCGAAACCTATAATGACCAGGAAGTTGCACATGCCTTGATTTCGGAAATTGAAAACTGGGGACGTGAAAAGGGGATGAATAAAATTGTTGGTCCATTCGGGTTTTCGGATCGTGAGCCGCAAGGATTGCTGATTGAGGGTTTCGAATATGAACCAGTAATTGATAGCGCCTGCAATTTCGAATACATGCCTAAACTTGTTGAAAACGAAGGATATACAAAAGAACTGGATTGCGTAATTTACCGGTATCCCGTGGCAAGCCCGCCTCCTGATATAATGTATAAAATATTTGACAGGATTACTTCCCGGAAAGACCTTCAGTTTCTGGAATTCAAAAGCAAAAGAGAGGTAAAACCCTGGATAGTGCCTATTTTCAGGGCTATGAATGAATCATTTGTCAATATATACGGATTCGTTCCTATGGACGAGACCGAAATGCAGGAAATGGCAAAAAAGTACCTGCCGGTTATTGATCTTGAATTTGTAAGCGTGGTAGTAAAGGATGGCAAAGTAATTTCCTTTGTTATCAGCATGCCGAATATGTATAAAGGCTTGCAGAAAGCAAACGGCCGTTTGTTGCCTTTCGGATTGTTTCATATTCTCAGGGCCATGAAAAAAGCCAAAACTGTGAACCTGATGCTGGGCGCTGTAATTCCTGAATACCAGAAACAAGGCCTGAACATATATTTATCGATAACTACAATTAAGGCTGCTATCAGAAGAGGAATGACCAGCGTTGATACCCATGTTGTTATGGAGGAAAATGATGATATGTCGAACGAATTCAAACGTTACGGGGCATTCCTGATTAAAAAATTCAGGGTATACCAAAAGCCTTTATAGTCGGACAGATAAATTTTTCTGGTTCCTGTTTGCTTTTTTCGCGTCCGGTTATTGGGGATTAAAAGCATCCTGGATTTTGTATGTCTATAAAAGTAATTGAGAATACTAATACAGGTTCCATGCAAAAGATATCAGTCATAGCTGTTTGCCTTTTTATGCTCCTGGTTCCGGAGAAATTAATCAAGGCGCAAAACAGAGTTTTCAATTTTGATACTATTCATCTTATTCAACCAGAATACTACTCACTGGATTTTTCACTTGATGATACTCTGATTAATACAATGAGTATTCAAAGGCAAAATGCGGTGCAGATGAATGTTGCGCATTTCAGAACCGGAGGAAATATTCTGGGAGGCGTAATGACATTAGCTACAGGATTTGGATTTGGCAGTACCTCAAATGTGGATTGGTACCTGGCTTCAGCTATCCGTACCAGTAATCCAAAACTGGATTGGATACTTGATGTTTATTGCCCGGGTTACATTGAAAAGGAAAGGACCAGGATTACAAACAGCGATGGAAGCCATTCGGTAGAGACAAATTATGTCAACAGATTTTCGTGGTCGAAAGGAGCTATGGGGTTTATCATAGAAGGAAAAGATACCATCGGTTGGAATTATGTATACAGGAGTCCACGAACTGACACGGCTGTGCAAAAGTGGTCACAACAAGTTTATAAAGGAATTCCGGAAACGGCAATGGCATTTTCTGCCGAGTTTGCATTGGTTGGTGAGTTTACCGGTAAAGCATGTGCCATTTTATTTAATACTACTGAGAACAGGATTTATATATTTAAAGAGAATAACCTTTCGGGCATATATCAATGCCAAAATCCTCCGAAAGTAACATTAAGCAAGAAAAAGAGAAAACCTGCTGCGCAGCCTTACCTGCTTGTCGGTACTGAACTAACTGCATGGGATCGTGTGGACATCCTTCGGTTAGCCATGGTTGGTTTACACATGGAAAGTGCTATAAAATCTTTGTAAAAGTACCAGTTGCCAGGTCAGACTACCTTTTTACAAATTTTGTAACAGGATGGATTTCATTAATCGAACCTCTCCAGCAGGTGGTTCTGCCCGGATTTGACTGAAAACTCATATTCCTGTGTTCGAGATCAGCAAATTTATAGCCGTAAAAATCAACAAAGTTATTCTTAAGGCTGTATAATTCGTCATCAGTCCAGTTAAACATCGCCTTAACCCGAGGTGTTACTTCAACTATTATATATTTGCTTTTATCACCTGCATCAGAAGGCTCAGGCACAACTATGATATGAAAATCACGTGCATTCTGATCTCTGCAATTACAAACTTCAGGACCTTGTTGTTTTACGTCAACCACATATCCACCAGTCATTTCATATGCTACTCCATCTCCCACACTATCATCTGGGAATTTAAGGAAATCAACCGTTGATATCTTTATATAATTTCCAGGAATATCAGTCCGGTTTTTTTTAATACTCAGGGCATAAGCCAATGTGCCTTCCTTGGCATTTCCCCAACGTGGACAGGGGCTCTGGGCATAGGCAAAACTGTGGATTAAAAGAAATACGATTATAGCGGTCCTCATATCAGGAGTAAGTAAGGTTAGAAATGCCGAAAAAAAAGCAAGCCATAGCAATAGTAAAGGCTGATTATTAACGGATAGGGTGATGTGTTTGTTCGGATGCTCGTGATAAATTTAAAGCAAACCCGCAAAGAAGTTTATGCAAAATCCTTTAATTCAGGTGAAACTGAAGAGCCAGGTTACTTATCGACAATTTGCACACCTGTACTATTTCTATTTTATGAAATAAGCTGTATTTGGGTAAAGGAGGGTATTTTAAAATGAGTATTAATAAAATACCAATCACCGAAAGTTTCTTTCTCATGGAGGAAATATTATCAGACCAAAGTTAATAATAAAACGCTGATAAAATTAGCCACAAAGAATTTTGCCGGTTTCAGGGGCTCAACTATATTGTCTTTTAAAAGATGGAACTTTCAGCCATTACAAGGAATTTAAGAAAAAAATGCAATGCTGGTAATATCTACTCATTATAGTCATACTTTTACTCTTTGTCTGTACGCATAGAGTTTGAAAAATGTTTTGCCAATTAAATAGTAAGCCTGTTTTCTTCTATCTGATTTTTCTTCTCTTAAGTAAAAATCTTTTTGGCCAGGTTTCATCCTCTCCCGCCCCGGATTCCTCGGGATTTATTTCGTACCAAAATTTTTTCGAAAAACTTCAGAAAAGAGATTCAGTTCACATTTACTATAAACCGGAGTGGTTTAAGGACAAAAAAATCAACAGCTCTTTTGCCGGCCTTACTCTTGAAGATGCACTTTCGCATGTAAAGTCAATCAGCAAGCTTTCTTATATTACTCCCGATCAGCATTCCTATGTTTTTGTTCCGTTCCAGGTAAGTACCTACAGCGTTACCGGTGGGAATAATTCTGATGTATTAGTGATTGGAAATCCTAATGAATTTGGTAAATATTCAAAAGCAACCTTAAGTGGGAAAATTCTGGATGGTAAGACCTCGGAGTCACTTCCCGGTGTTACAGTTAATGTAGCGAAGCTAAAAATTGCAACAACAACAGACGCAAACGGAAATTTTTCACTGACTCTGCCGGTTGGAGAACATATGCTGACGCTGTCTTTTATTGGTTTCGAAGAGAATACCAGGAAAATTAAAATTGTGAGCAACGGGAGTGCGGATTTTGAGTTATTTCAAAATTCAATTAAGCTCAACGAAGTTGTAATTACGGCTGAAAGAGCCGAATTTAATGTTACCGGCACACAAATGAGCCTCCTGCGTTTAAACGCTAAAACCATCAGGGAATTGCCGACGTCATTGGGCGAAACGGATATTATCAGGAGCATGGCGTTGCTTCCGGGTATTCAGACTGCCGGAGAATTTGGTTCCGGGTTCAATGTTCGGGGCGGAGGTTCCGACCAGAACCTTATCCTTATCGAAGATGTTCCGATTTTTAATTCATCGCACCTGTTTGGTTTAACCTCGACTATCAATGCTGATAATGTAACAAGCGTTACACTTTTAAAAGCCGGTATTCCTGCACGGTATGGCGAAAGAGCTTCGAGCGTGATGGATATAAGATTGGGTAAGGATAATACCGGCAATGTAAAAGTGAAAGGCGGCATTGGTATACTCAGCAGCCGGTTGAGCCTGCAAATTCCTATGTTTAACAAAAAAGCAACCCTGCTGATTGGTGGACGCAGCTCTTATTCCAACTGGCTTTTGCATAAGTTTCCCGATATTGATCTGAAAAACAGTTCCGCCAGTTTTTATGATCTGAACGCCTTGTATACATATAATGTCAATCGAAAAAATAAGATCACAATTTTTGGCTATTACAGTAACGACAAGTTTGGATTCAGCAAAACCACCAACTATGACTACAGCAATCTATTAGCTTCGTTCAGGTGGACACACCTGTTCACCAGCAAGCTTTCGTCAAGCTTTTTAACAGGATACAGCCGGTATAAATACAGCGTAAATGAATCGGACACACTTCATCGCGAAGAAGCCTACCAGATAAACCTGAATACGCAATATAATAACCTGAAATGGAATTTTGCCTGGCTTCCGAATCATAAATATTCAGTTGATTTCGGAATCAACGCTGTGCTTTACAGGATAATGCCCGGAGAGGAAATTCCATTTGGCGCTAAATCGTTGATTAAGCCTTTACAAGTTCAAACGGAAAAGGCCATTGAAATAGCGGCTTATATCAGCGATAATTTCGATATTCTGCCTGGAATAAATACGGAGGCAGGTTTGCGTTTAGTGCATTATTCTGCGCTCGGGCCAGGTTCTTTCCAGACGTATATTCCCGGGCAGCCATTTTCGATGGAAACAATAACGGATACAATTCAATATAATTCAAACCAGGTAATAAGCCGGAATTTCGCGCTGGAACCCCGGCTGTCATTCAGGTATAATCTGAACGAAACGAGTTCCGTTAAATGGAGCTATAACCGCATCGATCAGTTTATCAGCCTTGTTTCGAATAATTCGGTAATGTCGCCAACTGATACCTGGATACTAAGCAATACTTATATCAAACCATTAATTTCAGATCAGCTAGCCATTGGGTATTTTAAAAATTTTAAACAAAATACGTATGAGGTTTCGGTTGAAGCTTATTACCGGAAACTTCAGAATGTGGTTGAATACAAAAATGGTGCACAACTCCTGCTTAACCAGCACGTCGAAACTGATCTGCTCAATGCAAAAGGATACACTTATGGTATCGAATTTTATGCCAGGAAAAGCGAAGGAGCGCTCACCGGCTGGATAAGTTATACTTATTCACGTTCTATGTTAAAAACCACAGGGACTTCCACCGAAAAGCAAATCAACAGGAATCAATATTATCCTTCAAATTTCGACAAGCCTCACAACCTCGTAATCATTGCCAACTACCATTTATCAAGGAGATGGCGGGTTTCGGGGACTTTTGCTTTCAATACAGGCCGCCCGATAACTTTGCCCGAACTCAAATTTAATTCACAGGGTAACGAGCTCATTTATTACTCCGACCGCAATAAATACCGTTTGCCTGATTATCACAGGTTGGACATATCAATTACCTACGACGAAAATCTCAGACTGAAAAAAATGTGGAAAGGAAGCTGGACTCTTTCCGTTATTAATGTGTATGGCAGGAACAATACATATTCGGTTTATTATGCAGCGCCCGACAAAAGGATCTATTATCCATCGGGAACAACAACAATGTATAAAATGTATATTATCGGAATTCCGTTGCCTACACTCACATATAATTTTACTTTTTGATGGTAACACTGATGGGAACTATACGAAACTTTATTCTGCCTGTTATACTAATTCTGGCCATGGCGGGTTGTAAGGAAGAGTATTACCCGGCAACCGACAGGCAAAAAGAAGCTCTTGTTGTGAACGGGTTGCTGACAAACCTGCATGAATCCTTTAAAGTAAAGCTGACAATGGCTTCAGCCTATGACACAACAATTAATAACGAGGGAATTACAGGTGCCAATGTCTCAATAAATGATGATCTGGCAAATGTTTACCAAATGCTTGAAGATAGCAAACTGAAATGTTATTATTCTGATCCTGATCAATTTACTGCTGTAACCGGAAGATCATATTCTCTTCGAATCACAATGCCAAATGGTGAAGTATACGAATCAGTTCCGCAAAAAATGCTGCAATCTGCTGCTATCGATAGCATACATGGAATTGTGACCAATAAAGATTACTGGTACAAGGACATATTGGGCAACATTGTTTCAAAATCAGTCTATGGATCGGAAACGTTAATGGATATTGGCTATAGCTCTGATTCAATTTATCAATTCAGGTTTGATAATTACATAATCAACTGTTTTTCATACATGTACATGTATACTCCCGAGATGCGACGGGCAGAAGTTCCTTTTCCTCCTCCGAGGAGTTGCCCTGGGCCGGCCTGCCCATACTTGGTTTACAACTGGAACCGGTTCGATTTAGGAACAAACGCCTCTCTCACGGCAAAGGCTCACGATTTTTCAATAAAAAAGATTAATAACAGCACCGTTTGTTTTTTTTCGTTTGATTCTGCTTCTTTCCCGGTTTATTATCAACAGGACTCCTGTGGATTGGATGCTCAGAACAGATATCTCTGTGCCAGAATCAGGCAGCGCGGTGGCCCGGAAGGAAAAGCTCTTCAAACCCGTTTATACGCATTAAACCAAACCGCATCTGTATACTACCAGCAGTTGAACAAACAGCTTTCTTTCGAGGGCAAATTATTTGATCCGGTTGCGGTTCAACTTAACGGGAATATAAAGTGTATCAGCGATCCGGGTAAAATTGCACTCGGGCTTTTCGAAGTATCAGCCTGCTCTACGAAATCCTATTGGTGCGAATTTGATTATGGTGGAGGGAAGACACTTTTTTACCCTGTATCAGACCTTACAGGCTTACCCGATTCGGGGTCAAATAGGAATCAGCCGGAATTCTGGCTTCCTTATTAGCAAAACGACCGTTAAAAAAAGGAGAAACTGAAAGTATTTGATTGGTTAGTGCATTGATATAGAGTGATTAGAATACCTTAAATAATTATTGAAAGGTTCCTGATGAAATTATGAAAATCTTAAAAATACTGGTTTCTGTATGTTTCCCTTTTGCATTTCTTGCATTCAGTTTAACTGTGGCAGGAAATACTATTCATTTTGGCGATGAAACAGCATACCTCCAAACCGACAGGAATGTTTATATAGCTGGTGAGAATATTTTCTATAAACTTTATCTGATAGATTCATGCACGCATAAACTATCAGGAATCAGCAGGATTGCTTACCTGGTTCTTCGCAACGATAGCAATATACCAATTGCAAAAATTAAGATAAATGCAAATGGCGGATCGGCTTATGGAAGTATTTTTCTGCCTGATTCTTTAAAGTCAGGCACATACCAGATCGTGGTTTTTACCAATTGGATGCGAAATGCAGGCGAAGAATCATTTTTCGCAAAAGAGATTTTTATCGCAAACCGGTTTGATAATGATTTAGCACTGCTTAACACATTTAATGGCTTCGGGAACAAAGGACATGATAGTATACTTCAGAAGCCGGTTGTGAATGCTCCTTTACTAGTTAAAACTAATAAATCACAATATTTAAAGCGCGAAAAAATCAGTCTTTCCTTGGCCTTCCCTGAAGGTATACTGGCTGATACGGCCAATCTCTCCATATCAGTAACTGAAGATATTCCCGGCAGAGGCAATGATTTTTCAACTGAGAACAACAGCTGGCGAAATGCTGGTAATTCTAAGAGAAGGCTTTCTGAAAAAAACAAATTTCTTCCAGAGCAAAAAGGTGAAATTATCCAGGGCAGGGTAATTAACCGGGATTCCGGAAAAGCAGTTGCTGGTACTAATGTTTTTTTGTCGGCAGCCGATAGCCTGGTTAACCTGCAATATTATGTTACCGACAGTACCGGAATGTTCCGTTTCCTGCTGAACGATTATTACTATGGAAAGGACTTGTATTTCAATATCAAAGATATTCCTGTGGGGCGGCAAAGTGAAATTATACCTGAAGATAAGTTTGAACTGAAAAATACCTTTGTTTCTTCACAACATCCGGATAATCAGTTGCTTAAAGAATATGTTCTGAAAAGCCAGGACATAGTTACCATTCAGAAAACCTACGAGGTAAAGACAGTGAGTGAAATGAGAAAGAAAGTTAATTCAAACTTCAGTTGTCCCCAACTTTTTTACAAGCCAAACTACCGTATTTCCCCCGCCGATTTCGTTCCACTGGATGATTTTGCTGAAATGGCAAAGGAAATAATCCCGCCACAATTGAATCTGCGAAAACACAATGATATGTATACTGCAACCATGGCAGATGAAAACCTTCATTTGTATATGGACGAGGAACCAGTGGTTTTCCTGGATGGTGTTTTAATTAATGATGTTAACCAACTCCAAAGATTGGGCTCAAAGGAAGTAAAGCATATAGAACTGGTATGCACCAGGTTT
Source organism: uncultured Bacteroidales bacterium (assembly GCA_903913645.1). GTDB lineage: Bacteria > Bacteroidota > Bacteroidia > Bacteroidales > UBA4417 > UBA4417. The sequence goes on from CAIWMA010000342.1 coordinate 11,685, forward strand.
AATTGCGGCGAATTGATTTTCCCTGGAATTCTGGCAGTCTTTAGTAAAAATGAAGAGATCAGAAACATCCGGTTTAATTCTCCTTCGCTTCATACGCAACTCGAAACCTTTCATCCCTGTTCGATTTATATTAACCAAAGTTATGCACAGGAAATTCCTGGTAACCATCCCGATTTCAGGCAGTTATTGTATTGGAACCCTGATGTGGAGGTTTCTGCCAGCCACAATCCGCTAATCGAATTCTATGCTTCCGATTATTCAGGGAATTATACGATCAGGATCGAAGGAGTTACCTCGGGTGGTGTACCTGTAAGTATTAGTACCAGTATCAACGTTAAGTAAACTGTTATAAATGAAAAGATTGTTTTTATTTTTTCTGTTCTTATGCCTTGGATCAGCGCTTTGTGCTCAATCCACGAATCTGGATTCGATATTTGAGCCAAAGCTGAGGGGTGAAATTTACCAAGTGCAGAAGGCTGTCAAAGGAAACCAGTTTTATAGCAATGAATGGATCACGAGCAATATCCGGATGAGTTCGGGGGAAATGGTTTTCAATAAGCAACTGAAATATAGCATTTTGCTCGACGAAATAATCTGGTTAAAGCCAAATGGTTTCGAGCAGGTTAAACTTGAAAAGCATTTTATCGATCAGGTTTACTTTAAGAATTATAAAGGGAAAGACGTTTGTTTCAAAAGGATTCTCGCTAAATTGCCTCTTATGTTGGATTCCGCCGAATTTTTTGTTGAAGTGCTGGTTGAGAAATCGGCTTCACTTTATGTGTATAGAACTGCAAGAATAGAAGGAACCGTTAATAATGTAAACGGTATTGATAGTTACATGGATAAAATTGTTCCCGATCCTAATTATATTGTAGTGCTTCCCGATAGCCAAAGAATTGTTTTAAAAAAAATCAGCAAGCGCAGCCTAATAAATTCATTGCCAGAAAAGTACAGTAACGCTGTTAAAGAAATCGTTCAGCAGAACCATCTTCCCGTCCATACTGAAAGTGATTTGACAAAACTGGTTGGTTTCATCCTCTAGCTAGCTTACTGGAAATACCAGAGATCCTGTGATTTTTAGTTAAAAATCCAGCTATTAGCACCTTCCCACCTATGCTTTCTTTTAATTGCTTCCCGGCAATTATTATTTCGTTTTTGAGGATGTGTTTTTTGTGAGCACCCAGTAATAAATATATAAAAGGGAAGGCAAACTGAAGATCAGGAATACCATGATGGCACCCCTGCTATCGGGTGCGTCGGGGTTAAAGAAATTCAGGATGCACATAGTCACAAAGCTAACCAGGGAAATGAAGCCGCCCAATCCTTCTTTCCAGAGTGCAAGTACAAGTCCTGCAAGTGCGATGCCCCAGATGCCAAAAATAATTAGTATCAGGGTGCTTAAAGGGTTCCCGGTGTTTCTGCCCAGGCTGTCAATAAAGGTCGCGATACCAAATACCACTGTAAATACAACCAGGAAACTTCCGCTGATCCGGGCTATCAACCGGATAATTTGTTCAAAAGATTTTTTCTGTTTCATAGTTCAAGATCTGATTAGTAAATTGTTGAATATTGCTTATTACAAATATATGAAGAAATATAGATGTGTTCTATTTTTTACCAACAGAAAATTTCTAATGAGATAGAATATTTTAATAGCCAGGCAAATCATATAGCCTTAAAACAAACAGGTTGTTTAACCCAAATTACAAGGTGGTACATAAAGCCGAACTATTTGCGTTAGTTGGTCAACCCCGACAAAGCAAATGTGTAATCTGGGCTAAATTCAATTCTTAGGGAATTACAAACTGACTTGAGCTCCCATGCCAAATTTCTTTAATTTAGTGCCATGAGAAAAAAAGCTTCAGGTATATGCCTGTTATTGATTTTTTGTTTCGGAATCATTTATGCTTCCGGACAAAGTGGCAAACTTATTGGTAAAAACGTTTGTGTTTTCTATCCTGTAAACTATAATGCCGGGCCACATACGCCTTCATTTGCATTGTTTCAGGAGCCAAAAGTTATTGGGAATGTTCCTGAAAACTGGACGTTTAAACCAAATTTCTATTCAAATAATGGTAAAACAATTGCTACTTTGCCAATTGCTAAAGGAACAAGTTTATACGGAACCGGCGAAAATACAGGTTCATTAATTCGAAATGGCAAAAAAGTAACGCTTTGGAATACTGATAACTATAAGTATTCAATTGATAGTGGAACCAGACTTTACCAAAGTCATCCATGGGTATTGGGAGTTAATCGGGATGGAACTGCCTTTGGCATAATTGCCGACAATTCATGGAAACAACAAATTGAGCTTACAGACAGCATCCGGTTTATTTCCTATGGGCCCGCATTCAGGGTGATTGTCATTCAAAGGAGTTCACCACAGGAAGTTATCAGGGAACTGGCAAATTTAACCGGGAAAATGGAAATGCCTCCGCTTTGGGCTCTTGGGTATCAGCAATCCAGGTTTTCGTATGTCCCTGACACACGGATTAAAGGCATTGCCGACACGTTGCGGATGAAAAAACTGCCCTGTGATGTTATCTGGATGGATATTAACTATATGGAACGATTTAAGATATTTACTTTTGATAAAGTTCAAATTCCTGACCCGAAAGCAGTAAATGATTACTTGCACCAAAAAGGCTTTAAATCAATATGGATGATCGATCCGGGAGTAAAGGCAGAAAAAGATTATTTCGTTTATGAATCAGGTTCAGAAGGAAATCACTGGGTTCAGAATGCTGATCATAAAGAGTTTAATGGCAAAGTTTGGCCCGGGAAATGTGCATTCCCCGATTTTACCAGACCTGAAACAAGGAGTTGGTGGAGCGGATTATATAAAGATTTTATGGCCACTGGCATCGATGGCGTTTGGAACGACATGAATGAGCCTTCCGTGTTTGATGGGCCTGCTGGTTCCATGCCTGAAAATAACTGGCACAGGGGAGGAGGTGATCTTCAGGCTGATGTCCATCTTCGTTATCACAATGTTTACGGAATGCTTATGGTAAAAGCTTCACGCGAAGGAATATTAAAAGTAAATCCCGAAAAACGCCCGTTTATACTTTCCCGATCAGGATATTTAGGTAGTAACCGCTTTGCTGCTACATGGACCGGCGACAACTGTGCCACGGTTGAACACATGAAAATGTCTATTCCCATGTCGTTAAACCTGGGCCTTTCCGGACAACCTTTCAGTGGGCCTGATATGGGTGGATATTCTTTCAATACTTCACCTGAGCTATTTGGGCAATGGATTGCAATGGGTGCATTTTTCCCTTTTATGAGAGGTCATGCCGAAAAAGGAACAGTCAACAAAGAGCCATGGGCCTTTGGGACGGAACTAGAAGACGTGTCGCGCACTGCATTAAACCGGCGTTACCGGTTATTGCCTTATTTCTACACCTTATTTCAAGAAGCTGCTAAAACAGGGATGCCTGTTATGCGGCCTGTTTTTTTTGCTGATCCTAAGGATAGTACACTCAGAAATGAAGAACAGACTTTTTTACTTGGCGATGATTTACTGATAATCCCCAAATGGGCAGTAAATCCTTCTTTACCAAAAGGTACCTGGCGAACCATTTCAATAGCTGGCGAAAACAGTTCAACCGACAAATACCAGTCTGATGTCAAACTGAAAGGCGGTGCCATCATTCCTTTAGGGAAGTACATTCAAAACACAACCCAATATAGTACCGATTCGCTGACACTAATTGTTTCGCTCGACGAAAACGGGAAAGCATCAGGCTCCTTGTACGAAGATTCAGGAGACGGTTTTCAGTATAAAAACGGCGAATATTTGATTTCCTCTTTTTCTGCAAAGCAAGTTGGCTCAGTCGTTAAAGTTGAAATAACAGCCAGTGAGGGCAAACTGAAACCTGCAAAAAAGAGATACAAAGTGGTTGTTGTAACTAACAGTGGATCAGTCTCAAGTAACTGGATTTCCAAAAACAGCGTATCGGTTAAGCTTCCATCAGAGTAGGCATTTAAGGTTTTGCTGGTTTCTTCGACAAAACTCTTTCGCGTAATGAGTGGATGGCTTTAAAGGGTGTTTCTGGAACGATTATATTATAAACCCAGGCCGGTACATTGCCGCCTGGGTCAATAAATCCTTCAAGCATCACATGAACATTCCCGTTTTCTAAAGGCTGTACGGTCCATTTTTGATGGTATTTGTTAATGCGTACGAGGTCTTGCTTTTCAGGGACAACATTGGCTAATGGCCCTGCAGAAAAAGTCCTTACTCCGGTCAATGGGTCTGAGGTTATTCTTGTGTCAGCCACTAAATCACGATTAGTAATCGGCCAGGGCATATTATAAATCAGGTAATACTGTATAAATGAATTCTCTTCGAAGGCAAGTACTTTTATATCACTTATGTTTTTATCCCACCAGTCATCATTCCTGGCATTGCCTAGCATGGAGCAGACTTTTTCAAAAGCTGCATTGAAAGTTGTTTCTCCCTTAAAAGATTTTAATGAATTTTTCCCTTCTAGCCGCGTATATATTTTTATGCCATCTTTCTCTTTTACAAAGTTCCATGGCTGGCTGTACAAGGCAGAAATTAGGCACGAGTTTAAAAGTGAAAGAATAAATACAATCCTGAAATTTTTGTTCATTTAAGTTAAAAATTGCAATACAAAAGTACAGGTTTCTTTCAAGTGAAAACTCAGAAAAGAACGTCTTGCCTCAGTTTTTATATTCTTGGTGGATCGGAATTGTCCCAAATTCAATTATACGCCTTCCTGCAATTGAATTGGCAAGAATATTGAAATTGCATAAGTGGTTTTTTTACACTGCTTATTTCTTTCGGAAACCGTTAATGTTTTACTTTATCCAATCTTCGTACTTCAATTAGCTGGCTTTTTAAGGAATTTACAATAAGGATATTTATATTTGGTATAAAGATTGAATACTGTTTCAAAATGTTTTATAATTGTGCCGATTCTCCAGAACTAATTTTTTTTATGAAAACCATTTTATTCCTTACTTGTCTGCTTTTTGCATCCGTAATTATTGAGGCACAGTCATTTGTCTCCACCAATATGCCGTTGGTGTTAATTGAAACCAACGGTCAAGCCATTCCTGACGGGTATAAGATTTCTGCCAAAATGAAAATAATCTTCAATGACCCGGCATTAAATACGCTGACTGACTCAGGCAATATTTACACTGGAAATATAGGAATTGAAATCAGGGGAAGCTATTCAGCTACGCTTCCGCAAAAGCCTTACGGGATCGAAACCCGGGATGCCGCTGGGAATAACCTGAATGTTCCGTTGCTTGGAATGCCTGCCGAGAACGACTGGATTTTGCTGGCAAACTATAACGACAAATCATTCGTAAGGAATGCATTGGCTTTTCGTATGTTTCGCGATTGCGGTAATTACGCGCCACGGACTGCGTTATGCGAAGTGTTTATTAACGGTGTCTACCAAGGAATTTATGTGCTCACCGAAAAAATAAAAACGGACAAGGGTCGCGTAAATATTGATAAACTGGGAATTACTGATAATGCCGGGGATGCACTAACAGGCGGTTATATTTTTTCAGTCGATTATTACACAAATACCAATTCGTGGGCTGGTAGTTTTCCTCCGGTCGGTTACCCGGATAAAAACGTTTATTTTGTATACAATTTTCCTAAACCTGATGAAATTACAACGCAACAAAAAGCCTATATCAACAGTTATGTATATAATTTTGAATCAGTTCTATATGGAAGTGATTTCAAAAATCCCCTTACCGGCTACAGGTCTTGCATCAACGTAAATTCATTTATCGATTATTTTATTGTGGGTGAAGTTTCGCGTAATGTGGATGCGTATAAAAAGAGTTGTTTTTTTAACAAAAACAGGAATTCTATAAATTCATTATTAATTGCAGGGCCTGTTTGGGACTTTGATTGGGCATGGAAAAATATTCCTGAATGTTACTTTGGAGTCACTGATGGATCCGGATGGGCATATAAAGTGCTACAATGTAATGTGTGGCCGACGCCTACCGGCTGGATTCCCCGTTTAATGGAGGATCCTCAATTTGTGGCTGAATTGAAGGTGAGGTATTCAACCCTCCGGAAAACAACCTTGAGCAACGATTACCTGATGCATTATATTGATTCAGTCAACACGGTTATAAGTGCTGCCGAGGTCCGTCATTTCAGAAAATGGCCCATCCTGGGGCAGAATGTTGGAGCGCCGGAGAGTGACTATATCCCAACCACATTCGAAGGAGAAACAAATAAATTTAAAAGCTGGATTAGTACGCGGCTGGCCTGGCTCGATAAGCAATTGCTGGTGCCGCTTACCACAGGACCTGAAATACCATCAGCCGGGCAGGTTTGCAGGATTTTTCCAAATCCCGCTCATGACATACTTAATATTGATTCAAATATGCAGGTTGAGTCATTGCAAATATACAGTTATACGGGTATGCTTGTTCAGGCTGATTCAAAAGCAAGGCCGGCTCCTTTTCAACTTAATATCAGTGGTTTAATACCTGGGATTTATATTATGAATTTAAAACTTCAGGATGGTCGGACAATTTCCAGGAAACTGATAATAAATTAGCCGGTTGGATTTTTACTAAATTCAACCAGCAACTTCGTGATAAACTGTATTTTTATTTAATAAGCCCTTCTAGTACTGACTCTCAATACTAACTATAAGAGTGGGTATGCGAAGTTATTTTATTTCTGTGTTTAAGCAATTCCTCAAGAAGTGCTTGTGTTGCAGCCTGAAGTTCGTTGTAGATTTCGGTTAGGCCGGCTTCAGTTTTGGTTTCTCCCATTTCCTCCAGTTTACCGCTAAGTTCTGTTGTTTCCGGGTCCATAAAATTAGCAATGGAGCCTTTTAGGTGGTGTGCGTTGAACCTGAGACTCAGGAAATCCTTATTATTGATGTTTTGTCCGATCATTTTCAGGTCTTCCTTATGATCTTCAACAAACATGTCAATAATCTGGATTACAACATCGTTTCCGTAGTATTTGAAATTCTCGTAGAAGTTTTCCAAGTTAATCATGGTAGTGATTTTTAGCAGGTATTAATGTTTAGTTATTTTATGATTATATTTCAGGATAAGCGGGCAATGCAATTTTTTACGCTGTCTCTCCAATATGGAATTTCAATTGCGAGTTTCTTTTTGATTTTTGATTTGTCGAGCACACTATAAAAGGGTCTTTCGGCTGGTAAAGGATAATCTTTGGTAGGAATAGGGTTTACTTTACAGTCGATACCTGCAAAGTGATGGATAGCAATTGCAAAATCATACCAACTGGCCACGCCTTCGTTAGAATAATGATAGACTTCAATAGTATCAGAAGTCATTTCAAGAGGCAAAGTATCAAGTATTGCTTTAGCAAGATCGTGGGCATAAGTTGGAGTTCCTATCTGGTCGAAAACCACGTTAAGCGAATCGCGTTCTTTGCCATATTTTATCATTGTTTTAATGAAATTGTTCCCAAACGCAGAATACAACCAGGACGTCCGGATAATAATTGCTTTGCCGTTTGCCTGGTGAACAGCAAATTCACCGGCAGCTTTGCTTTTCGCATACACCGACAAAGGGTTTATTTTGTCGGTTTCGGTGTATGGAATGTGATTTCTGCCATCGTAAACGTAATCGGTCGAAATATGCACCATAAAGGCACCGCATTCCGAAGCTGCCCTGGCCAGGTTGCCGGTAGCCACAGCATTCACCAGGTATGCGGTTTCCTCGTCGGTTTCAGCTTTATCAACAGCGGTATAAGCAGCGCAATTAATTACAACGTCGGGATTGTGCAGTTCGAAAAAATGATTTACGCTGGATTCGTCAGTAATATTCAGTTCATCTACATCGGTGTACAGAAACTCATACAATGGATATCCTTCGGCAAGTGCTTTAAGTTCACTTCCAAGTTGTCCGTTCGAACCGGTGATCAGTATCTTCATAATTAAAATTGAGATTATGATTTTATCAGCGCATCAAAATAAGCAATTGTTTTTATCAGGCCCTCTTCAAGTTGTATTTTTGGCGACCAGTCGAGTTCTTTCTTTGCCAGGTCTATGTTTGGCTGGCGTTGCATAGGATCGTCGGAAGGAAGTGGCATACGGATAATCCTGGATTTAGAATTAGTTAGTTCAATTACTTTGTTTGCAAGTTCAAGAATAGTAAACTCATTTGGGTTGCCAATGTTCACCGGACCAATAAAATCTTCACGCGAAGCCATCATTCGTAGCATTCCATCAATAAGGTCGTCGACATACTGGAAGCTACGCGTTTGCTGCCCGTCGCCATAAATTGTGATATCCTGGTTCTGCAACGCCTGCATAATAAAATTAGAAACTACCCTTCCATCATGAGGATGCATTTTCGGACCATAGGTGTTAAAAATACGTATGATTTTGATTCTGACATTGTTCTGGTTTCTATAACTCATAAAAAGGGTTTCGGCTGCCCTTTTACCTTCATCATAGCAGGAACGTTCACCAATGGGATTTACATGTCCCCAATAGGATTCAACCTGCGGATGAATTTGAGGATCACCATAAACTTCGCTGGTGGATGCCTGCAAGATTTTGGCCTTTATACGCTTTGCCAGCCCGAGCATATTGATAGCTCCCATAACGGAAGTTTTCATTGTTTTAATAGCGTTATACTGGTAGTGTATAGGCGAAGCAGGGCATGCGAGGTTGTAAATTTCATCCACTTCAATAAAAAACGGCATGGTGACATCGTGCCGGATCAGTTCAAAGTAAGGATTGTCCATCAGGTGAACTATATTTGCCTTCTGGCCTGTAAAATAATTATCAATACAAACTACTTCGTGGCCATCATTTAAAAGGCGCTCGCAAAGTTGTGACCCTACAAATCCGGCTCCACCGGTTACCAATACTTTTTTCCGAATCATTTTATTAAAGGGTTTAGGCTATAGGGATTTAAGCAATAGCTGTTGACGTTTTTATTAATCGGTTATTTTCGTTGTCGAAGTGAACAGATGAGTATACCTGGAATTATTTCTGGATTCCCGAAAGTGTAGTAACAGCTGCCAGGAATCTTTAAATGTTCAGGTTTATTTTGTAGTGTTGATCCCGATGCAGTAATAGGTAAAATCGTTGCGTTTCATTTCGGCGGCGTCGTAGATATTACGGCCATCAAAAATTACAGGTTGGTTTAATAATTTGCGCATAATTTTGAGGTTCGGGAATTTAAATTCAGACCATTCCGTAACAAGCAGAAGACAATCGGCATCGATAAGCGCTTCATATTGTTCTTCGGCATAGGTAATGCTTTCTCCCAAGGTATGGCTGGCTTCTTTCATTGCAACCGGATCATACGCCTTAACTTTTGCGCCGGCACCCAGAAGTTTTTCAATAATTACCAGCGACGGTGCTTCGCGCATATCATCTGTTTGTGGTTTGAAGGACAATCCCCATACAGCAATTGTTTTACCTTTAATATCGCCTTGGAAGTGTTTCATAACCTTGTTAAACAGAACTGATTTCTGATCCTGGTTAACAGCCTCAACAGCTTTTAGAACTTTAAGCTCATAATTAAAATCTTCTGCTGTATGAATAAGCGCTTTTACATCTTTCGGAAAGCAGGAACCTCCGTAACCTATACCAGGATAGATGAATTTATTCCCGATACGTGAATCTGAGCCAATACCTTTACGAACCATGTTGATATCAGCACCTACAATTTCGCAAAGGTTGGCAATATCGTTCATGAAACTGATTTTGGTTGCTAACATCGAATTGGCGGCATATTTTGTCATTTCGGCAGAGGTAATATCCATAAATATTACAGGATGCCCGTTGAGTGTAAACGGCTTGTACAGGCTTTTCATAAGGTCCTCAGCGCGTGGCGAATCGAGGCCAACAACAATTCGGTCGGGTTTCAGGAAATCGTCGACAGCTGCGCCTTCCTTAAGAAATTCAGGGTTAGAAGCTACATCAAACGGTATATTTACACCTCGTTTATCAAGCTCTTCCTGAATGGCATTTTTAACTTTGAGGGCTGTGCCGACTGGTACCGTGCTTTTAGTTACAACCAAGATATAACCTGTCATGTTTTTTCCACAATCGCGGGCAACGCTCAATACGTATTGCAAATCGGCGCTTCCATCCTCGCCCGGAGGCGTGCCGACGGCGCTAAATAAAACCTCACAATCTTCGAGCGCTTCGGCAATGCTGGTAGTAAATTGCAGCCTGCCTTTTTTAATGTTGCGGTGAACCATTTCTTCCAGACCTGGCTCATAGATCGGGATAATCCCGTTTTTCAGGTTTTCAATCTTTTTCTTGTCGATGTCGACACACATGACATCAATGCCTACTTCGGCAAAACATGTACCTGTTACCAGGCCAACATATCCACTGCCAACAATTGCAACTTTCATAGGTAGTTAAATTTAATTAGCGTATTTTTAAACGTTTGTTTTTCCAAAAAATCTATTCTTATATAGGGAGCTCATTTATCGAAGAAAGCTTAAAATTACAAAATTACACTGTTGAAAGTATTGTCTGGTATAATTTCTGTATTTTTATTTGGACTGATGTGTGGAGGCCTAAACTTTTCCTTGTTTGGCTTCCCGTTTATTATTTTTTCATTTGTTTCCATCTTTAAATAGTGATTTTGGAATCAAAATAAGTGCTTTGCAAAAACTATTTTCACATATATTATATTTTAAATAAATGTAACATGCATATAAACAACATGTTGACAATTTTTAAGGACCTCAAATCATAAAAGGATTCCTATGCTATTTCATTACCTGTCATACGAAAAGTAATGTACTAAAGTAGTAATTAATTTTACATAATTTTTAATATGATCTAATATATATATTGATTGTTTTTTACAGAATAGTGGGTTTATTGCTACAGAAAAATAGTGAAACCACCTCTAAAAATGAATATAAATTGTTGAGTATGTATTTGTATAGTACTGATATAGAGATATATAAAATTTTATTGTGATTTAACAAATGGGCAGTAAATTAAGAAGTATACTAAGTTATATGTCAGTGGGAAGAACCTGTATGTGTACTCATAAAATGGTAGACTGAAATTAAAATATGTATAAAAAGTTTACTTGTTTTGTGGATTCCTGCTTAATAATGGTTTGGTCTAGGGAATTCAAATACCATATTCAATCAACCAATGCTATTCTATCAGCTTCAACTTTACAATTTGCTGTTCATGGAATGGCATAAGAGTGCCCATTTTTCTATTCCTGTTATTACTTGCCCAATGGTTAATGGCTTACTTATATAATCATCCATCCCCGTGGCAAGGCATTTTTCCTTATCGCTCTGAAGTGCGTTTGCAGTCATCGCAACAATTAAAGGCCTTTTATCACCCCAATTTGCAATGATCTGCCTTGTTGCTTCAAGCCCATCCATTTCCGGCATTTGGATATCCATAAATATGATATCGATTTTCATCCGCTTGAGTGTTTCTATAGCTTCGAGCCCATTGGCAGCAATCTGAATTGAATAGCCCAATATTTCGAAAAGACTTTGCATCATTTTTTGATTGATCGTATTGTCTTCAGCTACAAGAATATGCAAAGGAAATCGTTCATTCAATTTTTCCAAAGGTTTCTGATCAAGGTGGGGTTGTTTTGTAACATTATTCTGAACAGAAAGCAGGTTTGAAACCAGTGCAAGAAGTTGCGAATGTTTAAGCGGTTTGTTGATTTGGGAATTAAAATTTTGATAAATAGCTGGTTCCAAACCCGAAATGGTAGGATGTGAGACCAGAATCATCGGAATATCCATATTTTTCAATTTGTTCTGGAGTTCAGATGACAATATTGTTTCAGCCTCGTCTACAATAGAATTATCGATCAGAATAAGATCAAAATGATTCTTTTTCTTTAACAATTCTGACATGTCAACACCTGAATTTGCAATTGTTGAATGCATTCCTGTTCCTGTAAACAGATTGAAAAGGATTGTGCTGTTGATTAAATTACTTTCAGCAATCAGAATGCGTTTTCCTTTCAACTGATTTCCTCCGGAATGTGAAAATCCTACTGTACTGATGTCATTTCTATAGATTGTTTTGATAGTAAACAGGAATTCTGACCCGTTTTTTATTTCCTTGTTGACCCAGATATTCCCTTTCATTAATGTTACAAGTTTGGCGCTTATAGCTAATCCAAGGCCTGTACCGCCGTATTTTCGGGTTGTTGACGCATCAACCTGGCTGAAAGGTTTAAAAAGCCGTTCAGCTTTTTCTTCGGGTATACCTATTCCTGTATCTCTGACTGAAAACTGAAGGAGAGCATCATTTCCTCTTTTCTCAATCTGCATGACGCGGATGAGAACCTCGCCTTTAGTTGTGAATTTAATAGCATTTCCGACCAGATTCACCAAGATTTGACGAAGCCGGGTCAAATCACCGACTATCTTTTCAGGAATTGCCGAATCTACCTCAAAATACAAACCGAGATGTTTTTTTGATGCCGAAGTAGCTGTGAGGTCAAGTACGTCTTCTATTGCCGACCTTAAGTTGAAGCTATGTTCTTCAAGAACCATTTTCCCGGATTCGATTTTTGAAAAATCAAGGATATCATTGATCAGGTCAAGTAATAATTCGCCACTGGTTTTTATGGTTTCGGTGTACTCACGCTGATCATAAGTCAGTGGTGTTTGCATCAAAAGGCTTGTCATACCAATTACTCCATTCATCGGAGTACGTATTTCGTGGCTCATGGTTGCCAGGAATTCCGATTTAGTTTGTGTTGCATGTTCCGCAATATGCCTAGCTTCGATTAATTCGTTTTCAATATTTCTTCTCGAAATTCTCCCTCCAATGCTTGCTGCAAGGGCGTTGAGCAGCGAAGATTCGTTGTTCGACCAATGTATACCTTTTGTACAATCATCAAAACCCACCATTCCCCATAGCTTGTTATGCACAAAAATAGGTACAGCAATTAATGAAAGGATATCTTGTGCTTCCAATAAATGACGTTCTTTTTCAGGGAAATTTTGTACAAGGCCAGAAACAGCTTTCCCTGCTTTCAGTAATTTGTACCATCGGGGGAAACCTTCGCTGAAAGGGAGGTTCTGAAGATCCTGGTTGTCGATTTGAGGGAGCACTCCTTCGGCAACCCATTCAAATCGCTGGCTAAAAAAGGATTCGCCGGTTAGTTCGTCTTCTGTATTTTCAAAAATATAAACACGATCAACACTCGTTGCTGAACCAATTGCTTCAAGTGCCTGCTGAATGGCGGAATCATGATCAGGAATAGTCAGCAGGAAGTTCATGGCCATAGCCGTACCGTTGAGTATTTCACTCTGGCGGTACAAATCCCGTTCATTGTTTTTTCGCTGTGTAATATTTCTGTATATCCAAAGCAAACCCTGGTTTCTCATATCCGGGTCTACAATTGGGATGAAATCACGTTCGAGGTAGGTTCCGTTAACCATTTTTAGTTCATGATCGGTGATAATTTTCCGGACTAAAAGGCTTTTATTGATATCATTGATAAAACTGTCAGGATCAGAAAAAAGGTTCTTAGACGTTTCTGCAGCCAGTTCGCAATCCATCCCAACCAATTTATCAGGCGTTACCGGAATTGAAAATATATCACAGAACTGCTGGTTAACCAGTACGACTTTTCGTTCTTCATCTTCTACCATCACTCCGGACTGCATACTCGAAATAAGCGAACGGAACCTGAGATTTGCAATCTGAAGTGCATCGTATTGTGCCTTACGCAGGGTTATATCTTCGGCCATCGCCAGAAAGCCTTTTACCTGGTTGAGTTCGTTGCGTAAAGCCGTTACTGTAAGTGACACCGGGAATTTACTCCTATCTTTGCGAACAAAAATAAATTCTCCGGTTTCTGTGAAAATATTTTTAGGTTCTGTCCCAACCGATATTTTAAAAATTTGCATATTCCTAAATTCTTGGGCCGTGCTGTGTTGTGCTATTTGCCGGATATCCATTTCATCGTGAAATAAATGAGGTGTCATTAGCCCTATTACTTCTTCAGGTTCGTAGCCAAGCATTTTAGTGGCCGAAGGATTAAAAGATTGAATTATTCCATTTAGGTCTGTCGAAACTATTGCAATAGCGGAACTGTTGAGTATGGCTTTCTGGAATGTAGTTGTTTTGATCAATACCTGTTCGATTTCCTTTTCTTTGGTGATTTCTTTCTGTATTGAAATGAAATTTTCCAACCACCCTTTCGAATCGAATACTGGCTGTATCTGCACCTTTATCCAATACTTTTTGTGTGATTTGGAATAATTGATAATATCAACTTCAATAGCCTTTTCATTCTTTAGGGCTTCAGAGATTAGTGCAACTGTATTCTGATCTGTTTCCTCTCCCTGGAGGAAATCTCCTGGTGCTAATCCTTTTACCTCTTCAAACGAATACCCAGTAAGTTGTGTAAATGCATCATTTACCCATTCTATCTTCCCTGTTTTGTCAGATAAAATAATAGAATTGCCGGTTTCTCGGGCAATAAGGGCCATTTTTTTTAGCTCGTTTTCTGCATGTTTCCGCCCTGTAATATCCTGGCCATACAAATTAAAGTATGTTGTACCTTCAACAGGAGCAAAAAGAAATGAATAAATCGATTTGCCATCAGTTATTTCACGCTCAACCGGTTTTCCGGATGCTGATAATTCGGAGATTGCAGCCAGAAAATCATTACTCACTGTTTCCCCTTCTTTAAAGCCATGATGCGACAGCAATTGATAACTTGCTTTATTGGCGAACAATAAAATATTGTCGTGACTGATCCTCAGAATGGGATTTGGGCTTTCATTCGGAATTTTAGAAAGATTTAATATCTGCTCATTTGCTGTTTTTAAAAGGGTTTGATTCAATATTTTACCATAAAGAACACCAGCCATATTACTAATAAAAGAAAGGACTGCAATATCATCATCGTTGAATGCATTTGGTTTTGTATCTACAATTCCGAAGGTCCCAACCGCTTCTTCTCCGTTCATTACAGGTAGATATAAGCGCGAACGAATCTCAAAAGAGCGTTTGCTGGATATGGTGAGTTTTTGATTATCAAGCAAAGTGTCTGGAATATGAATCATTTGCTTCGATCGATAGACCATGCCTGGATGCCTGTCAATAGCAGTCTGTTCAGCATCTAGAAATTCTTCTTCATTAAATCCTTTTGCATAGAGAAGCCTTAACCTGCCTTCTGAAGGAACAAAGAGATAAAGCCCGGTGTGTTCAACAGCGAATACATCTTCCAGTATTTCTTCTACAGATTGCACCAATTCATCCAGGGTACCGATTCCGGAAAAGGCCGCTGCAAACTTATCTAACTGTTTAATAACTTGTATATAAGATATATTCATTGCTATGGCATCTCATTATATAGTTTGATAGCAGCTTTTACGCATTCCTCATCCTGTTTGTAGTGCCCTCCACTGATGCCGATGGCACCTATAACCGAATTATCTTCAATTACAGGCGAACCACCCCCTAGCAAAATAAAATCCCTGAATTGCTGGATCCCATTGAACAAAATAGGGTCATCCTTAATGATTTCATACCAACTATCTCCGCTTGGTATTCCGTAACTAACAGCTGTTATAGCCTTCTTTCTTGAAGCATCAATAGTTACTAGAGCGGCATAGTCCATTTTGAAAAATGCCTTTAATACCCCACTTTCATCAACAAATGTGATGGCTATCTTTATTCCTAGTTCATCTGCCTTCCGGATAGCAGCATCTGCCATTAACAAACAGGAGGTATAACTAATACTTGATTTGTTGATAAATTTCATTATACATAAATTAAGATATATTTTACGAAAATACAAATTTTGAGTACAGCAGATACTGTTTTATGCATTTATTTCTATTTTAAATTGCCTCAATTAACCCTGTTTGATTCATAATCCGAAGCACTTAATTAGAATGATCGATGAATTAAAATAAATAAAAATCTAAATAATTTTACATCATAGTCAATAAATGCCAATCTTTGTATCGTTAAATTGACGATTCTTAAAAGTTTGCTTGATCAATTCGTGTCTGAAGGGAATCTTTAGTCCCCTAAAAATTGCCAAATTCTATGTTAATCAGTAAGAACTTTTTTGAATTTCACATTACTTTTCGTTTGCTAGCATTTTAACTTATTAATTGTTTTTTATAATAAACATGCTGGTAGTAAGTTGTTATGCACTTCTATGTTAGAAGGTTTCTTAAATGAATTAGATGATTTGGTTTAGTTAGTACAAAAGTGAAGAGGAAATTCGTAATAATGTAAAAAAAACATATATTTTGTATTACAATTACCATAAATGTTAATCAACAAATATAGAGAAAGTTGTTTTTAGAGGGAAGTGTAAAATAATTTTACGACATTGATTTCATGTCGAATAGGTGTACGGAAGTTAAAAATGCATGATGTTTTTACTTCTGACTAATGATTGAGATTCAAAACTGAAAAAGTGGAAAGCTTTTAGTATTGCTTTAAACGGATTAAAACAGAATACATACCCAATAATTATGAAGCACAAAATTCTTATTATCGACGACGAAAGGAGTATTCGCTTGTTACTGGAGAGTTTTCTATCTAAGAATTACGATGTAGTAAGTAAAAGTGATGGGATGGAGGCCCTGGATTGGCTTGAAGCAAATTTACCCGATCTGATTATTTGTGATGTTCAGATGCCAAATATGGACGGATATAAGTTTGTTGAAAAGGTGCGTCAGCGGGGATATACCAAACATACTCCTATTGTAATGCTATCAGGTGTTGAAAGCAGTAAAGAACGTGTTAAATGTTACAAACTCGGCGCACAGGACTTTTTGGCCAAACCTTTCAATCCGGAAGAATTGGACGAAATTCTTAAAAAGAACCTTTTTCCGGTTCATTATGCCGTTAAATGGTGATGCGCAGGGGATTGAGTTGTATGATCAGAAATAGTTTCCATCCATCAGGCCAGCGTTTATAATTATGGAAAAAGTGTTAAAACTTGTTTATATAGGAAACTCAAAAGGACCTATAGAAATGTTGAGTGCAAATGAGCATTTATCAATTACCGTTCAACGCAATACGCTTGCAGCAGAAATTTACCTTAAATCGGGTCAGATACCTGATGCAATATTATGCGAAATGACTTTGTCGGGAGGTGATGGTATACGGATGCACGAATGGGTTCGCCAAAGAAAAGAACTGAACCACGTAAGTTTCATGCTTGTTACCCACGAATTTAAAGAAGACCTCTACAAAGAAGCATTTAAAAGACGGATAGATGATTATTTTGTGATACCGTTGCAGAAAGTGGAAAGCCTGATTGGCAGGATTGAGTATCTGAAAGAATACAGGTTAAAAATTGTTCCTCTTGAGCCTGAACTGGAGCGTGAGATTACCTACCATATGCCGTTATCTAAACGTATTTTTGATATTTTGATGGCTAGCACTGCACTTATCGTTCTGTCACCTCTTTTGTTGCTGGTAATGCTTGCTATCCGGATTGAATCAAAAGGAAAGGTTTATTACACTTCCCGTCGGGTAGGCAGGGTTCCTTTCGATTTTTATAAACTCCGGTCTATGCGCCAGGGAGCGGATGCTGACCTGGCAAAGCTGGCAAAAGATAAAAATCAATATAATACAGCATCCGAAAAGTCCGAAATAGATTTCGGGATACGATGTGAGGAGTGCAGTAAATTACCTGAGGGTAAATTCTGCTCTCCAATAATTCATATAGGAACACACGATATTTGTGAGAGTTCCTATCATCGCCAGAAGAAAGAAATTGATAAATCAAAATCAGCATTTATTAAAATTGTAAACGATCCGCGTATTACCAAGGTTGGGAAAATTATCCGAAATACCAGTATCGACGAGCTTCCCCAACTCATCAACGTGATAAAAGGAGATATGTCCATTGTCGGCAATCGTCCGTTACCTGTTTATGAAGCAGAGCAAATAACAAAAGGGGATATGTCAAGGCGGTTTCTTGCACCGGCAGGAATAACCGGACTTTGGCAGGTTGAACTTAGGGGAAAAGGAGGTGATATGTCGGAAGAGGAACGAAAGCGGCTTGACAATGTTTATTCGGATCACTTCATAGGGCGTAATTATTCCTTCTGGTACGACTTTAAGCTTATCCTTCGCACGTTCAGGGCGCTATTTCAGAAGGATACCGTCTGATCACAACTTTAAAATAAAATAAATGAAATTTCTACAATTTATACTTGTTTTAGGTTTGAGTAGTTTCTATCTGGGCTCAGCTATAGCGCAAGATGTAAAACCGATACCCCCCCGATTGCTTTACGACAGTATCTCTATTCCTCC
This sequence comes from uncultured Bacteroidales bacterium, assembly GCA_903913645.1. Taxonomy (GTDB): domain Bacteria; phylum Bacteroidota; class Bacteroidia; order Bacteroidales; family UBA4417; genus UBA4417. The sequence continues at coordinate 29,963 of CAIWMA010000342.1, forward strand.
GTTGAGTGTGATGATCGATTCGGCAATTGCTCATAATGCGATGCTAACATATTTTGAGCATGGTATTCAGGTGAAAAAAATAAGTCTGGCAATAGATCAGAAAAACTGGACAAAGAATTTTGGGGTCCAGGCTGATGTGCGGTACGGGACATTTGATAACTTTTCGACAAACACAGCAGAAGGCCAAAACCCGTCTTTAATAGCAACAAAAACCAATCAGACCAACTATGGGATTGGCGGATATCTGAAACTTCCTCTTTCGGATTTTGTAAATCGAAAGAACCAGATTAAACTGGCCAGGACCGAGGTTGATCAGGCTCAGAGTATGGCTGAAGTTCAACGTGATCAAATTAGGCAAATGGTTATCAAACAATATAATGATTTGATTTTGAAACAATCTCTGTTGAAGATAAAGGCCAAAAACCTGGAAACTTCAAGAATAAACATGGTAATGGCGGAAAAAGAATTTCAAAATGGAGTAATACCACTTGGCACATATTCAAGCATGTCAGAAACAGCCGGTAACACAGAAATTAATTTTGAAGAAGCGAAAGTTGATTTCAAAACCGCATATATGATTCTTGAAGAATTGGTAGGATTTAAATTCAATTTAAAAATACAATAAACTACGCGAATGAAGGTAATTGATTTTATAAGGATACTGCGAAGGCATATTGTTTTATTGGTTGTTATTCCATTTGTTCTGGCAGTAATGGTAACCTATATGACAAGGAAACCTGATCTGAAGTTCGATTCGGAAACTACTCTATATACCGGAATAGCAACTGGTTCAAGCGTTGAGATGGATAAAGCAATTAACTCACTGGCTTCAAATACATCATTTGATAACCTGATTAACGTGATTAAGTCGCGCGAAACTCAGCAGGAAGTTGCAATAAGATTGCTTACCCAGCACCTTTTACTCGATAAAGCTGATTCGAGATATATTTCGGCAAAGAACTTCGCAGAACTCAAAAAAATTACACCGGCATATATTAAGCGACTCGTAGTAAAAAATACCAGTCCGTCAGGTCAAAAGGCCCTTGCGAATGTGTCTCAGGATGAAAATTCCAAAGCTGATACTTCAGCAGCAAATAAAACCTTTTCTTTTCAAGCAGAAGATGATTCAACAAAACCTTCCTGGCTCCCAGCTTCTATAAATCAGATTGCTTATGAAGAGACAGTAAAGAATCTGACTGATTATATGCAAAGCAGCGACACCAATTTCATATATAAACTGTTGAATTTTTCGCATCCGCATTATTCTATTAGTGCTATATCAACAGTTAAAGCGCAACGAATTGGTATTAGTGATCTTGTGAGTTTAAAATACGAAACCGACGATCCGGCAATTTGTCAGCAAACATTGGAATTCCTTACGCAGGTCTGTATAAAAAATTACAGGAGCTTTAAAGAGAATCGTTCAGATGCCGTTGTAAAATATTTTGAATTTCAGTTAAAACAGGCTGCAATCAGACTTACCATTGCAGAAGATAAGTTGTTGAAATTTAACACGGATAATAATATAATAAACTACTACGAGCAGAGTAAAGCTGTTGCAGGTGTCAAAGAGCAGTTAGATCTTGATTTCAATAGCAAAAAAGTACATCTGGCCGGAGTGCAGGCCGCAATAGCGCGGCTCGAAGAAAAACTTGGAAACCAGGAGCAGATCCGGTTAAAAAGCTCAAATATAATTGAACTGAGGGATCGGTTAGGAGTACTTAGTTATAGAGTCGCATCCCTCGAAAATAAGGATTCGATTAACTACAAAGAAATTCAAACTTTAACAGATATAAAGGCTCAGTCTGAAAAACTGAAAGATGAGATAAAAGTAGCTGTAGGCGAGTTGTATAAATATGGAAACACCACAGACGGATTACCAATCAGTTCTGTTCTTAATGATTGGATTACCAATGTGATTGATGCTGAAAACAGTAAGGCCGGCCTTGTTGTAATGGCTCAAAAAATTATAGAATTTCAGAAACAATATGCTATTTATGCCCCCGCGGGAGCGAACCTGAAGCGGATCGAAAGAGAAATCTCTGTTGCAGAACAGGAATTCCTGGAAATATTACATGGGTTAAACCAGGCAAGACTTAAAATGCAGGACAATGAACTCTCTTCAAATCTCAAGGCTATAGATCCACCCTATTTCCCTTTATCTCCAACTCCGACCAAACGTTCAATGCTTATTATTGTAGGTGCTTTGGTTGGTTTTCTGATAGTGCTGATTAGTGTCTTGATGATGGAATATCTTGATGAATCGCTCAACAATCCCGATAAAGCCTCCAGAATCCTTAAAATGACTGTACTGGGAATATTTCCCAAAATATTGCTGAAAGTTCAAAATACCAATTTCCTATTTATAACCAACCGTTTGCTGGAAATTGCAATTCAGAATATAGAACTCTATATCAAAGAAAGTAAATCCGAAAAAAGTACCAAGACAATATTGCTATTCAGTACATTAGGCGGTGAGGGGAAATCGGTTATTGCAGGAAACCTTGCACAAAAACTAAAATTGCAAGGGAAAAAAGTAATTGTGCTGGATTTCTCGCATGAAGCTTTGTTGAAAACGGAAACTACCCAGATTGGCTACCAGGAATCAACATCCCAAAGTAAACCTGCCTCGAAAAACAAAGGCAAACAGCGGATGTCAATTATTGGTATGATTTTAGGTTACCCCGATTCGAGAATTGATTTCGAAAGTCCTTTTCTTGAAAATCCTGAAAAGCGGCTGGACGACGGAGAACACTTTGTTTACAATGTAAATGAAAAATTCTATTCAGCTAAAAACTACAAAGAAATTCTTGAACAGAATTCGTTTGTGTCAGCTTTTGTACCAGACTATGTTCTGATAGAATTGCCACCTATTCTATATTATCCTTACCCGGTTGCACTAGTTTCGGATGCCGATATCCCAGTGATGGTTTGCCGCGCTAACAGGGTTTGGTCCAATGCCGACCAAGTGGCTCTTGAGGTATTTATGAAGCTTACTGAACAACAAACGCATTTTATACTGAATGGGGTTGAACTTCCTGTAATTGAGTCTGTATTAGGCGATTTGCCTAAAAAAAGAAGCCTGTTTCGAAGGTTATTGAAAAAACTTTTCCGCCTCGAGTTCTATGCGAGAAACCATATTTAACCTAACAAAAAAAGCATGAAAACAGGAAGACTGGATAGTTTTAAACGAATCGTTGAGATTATCGTGAAACTTTAACGCAATCCTTCTATATAATACAACCTACTAAACATTAGAGACTACTGCGAATAAAATGATTTTATGCTGACCCAACAAAATCCTTTCGAACTTTCATCAGGATCAAACTTGCTGACGAAACCTGCATACATCACATTAATACTGTGTGTTGTGGTAATTTCGGCCTTGGTGATCAGTAAATTGGGTATTGTCGGTGGTCTGGCTCTTATTCTTTTGCCATTTGTTTTCATCTTCCTGTTTTACTTATTCCGATACCCGATTTTAGGACTTTATACTGCCGTAGGATTTGGATTTCTGTTACTTGGATTAGCCAGGTATGTTTCGGGGATACAGATGGGAATATTATTAGATGGGCTTTTGATAATCACATATATAGCGCTATTTTTTAATAAGTTTAAGGAGCGGATTGATTTCTCGCCGGCAAAAAAAGACATTACGTTTTTAGCATTTATATGGACCTGTTACTTTGTCTTTGAGTTTGTAAATCCTGAGGTTGTTAGTAGAGAAGCCTGGTTTGCCGGAAGAGGCGTAGCTTTATATATGCTGTTGATTGTTCCATTAACACTGCTGTTTATTGATACAAATAAGAAGTTAGATATTTTTTTCGTCTTGTGGGGAATCTTTTCAATACTGGCTACTTCGAAAGGATTAATGCAGCATTTCTGGCATGTTGATTATGCGGAGCAGCAGTGGCTGAATGAAGGAAATGCCTCGACACATATTCTTTTCGGTAAACTCAGGGTTTTTTCGTTCATGAGTGATGCGGGGCAGTTTGGTGCTAATCAGGGATATTCGGCAGTAGTAGCAATAATTATAGCTTTCGTCCAGAAAAAACGAGGAATGAAAATATTCTTTATTGTGGTTGCATTAATGGGATTTTATGGGATGGTTATCTCCGGAACCCGCGGAGCCATAAGTGTCCCTTTTGCCGGACTGACTGCATTTTTCGTCTTCAGAAAAAACGCAAAGGCATTGATAGCAGGATTTATATTGATTGCATCATTTTTCATTTTTTTCAAATATACCTTCATCGGGCAAGGCAACGCAGAAATCCGAAGGATGAGGTCGGCATTTGATCCTGATAATGCTTCCTTACAAGTTCGTCTTGATAATCAGAAAAAACTTAAAGAATACCTGGCAACCCGTCCTTTTGGAGGCGGTATAGGCCATGCCGGGGGGAAAGCCCGGAAATTCGCGCCAAAAGCATTTTTATCCAACGTTCCTGCCGATAGCTGGTATGTATTAATTTGGGCTGAACAAGGCATTGTTGGGCTAACTTTGCATCTCTTAATTCTTTTTTATATCATTATCAAAGCTTCTTTCCACGTTATGTTCAGGATAAGAGACCCGATAGTGAAAATGAAAATAGCAGCTCTCGTCTGTGGGATGTTTGGGATTATGGCTGCTTCGTATGGAAACATGGTTTTAGGGCAAATGCCGACCAGCGTTTTAATCTATATGTCGATGGCAATAATACTG
>CAIWMA010000343.1 GCA_903913645.1 uncultured Bacteroidales bacterium
AAAGCCCATTTTGATTCACATTTTGTGGTTGGCAAGGATATTGAGCAGATTGCTGGTATTATCCCGCCACGACGGGTGCGTTACCTGGGCGAAATTGCAGAGACAGTAAGGGACTACAATAAATGGTCAGATGAACAGGCTGCAATCGCGAGGCGACTTTATGGACTTAACATAGCTATTGAAGAAATTAATCGCCCAGAAAATACCGCCATACCTGCTGGTTCCCCCGATTCAATTCCCTCTGTTTTCCCCTCTTCTCTCAGTCCCTTAGTCCCTGAGTCTCCCGCATTATCCATCACAAAAGAACTAAAAAAACTCTATAAACAAGCCGAGGCACAACTAACTCCTGCCAACCAGAATCTACTTAGCACCTGGCAAACCCGTGTAAAGGAACTCAAAAAAGACAATTTCATGTACCTTGTTCGGGGTAAGGAAGTTAAAGTGCAGACCTATACCGAATCACTTTCGCACCTTAGGATTCCGAAAATTGCGATGCCAACGTACAACGATTGGGGCGATATTCTGCGCTGGTGTCTCCGTGAAAATGTTCCGGGCGAGTTCCCGTATGCCGGCGGATTATTTCCTTTTAAAAGAGAAAATGAAGATCCCACGCGCATGTTTGCCGGCGAAGGTGGGCCAGAACGCACCAATAAACGGTTTCATTATGTTTCCATAGGCACCCCTGCCAAACGACTTTCGACAGCTTTCGATTCGGTAACTTTATATGGTTCCGATCCGGGACGACGACCCGATATTTATGGAAAAATCGGCAATGCCGGCGTTTCCGTTGCCTGCCTTGACGATGCTAAAAAGTTATATTCCGGTTTTAACCTCTGCGATCCTGCCACTTCAGTTTCAATGACCATTAACGGACCGGCACCGGCAATGCTTGGGTTTTTCATGAACACAGCCATCGACCAGCAATGCGAGTTGTATATCCGTAAAAATAGCCTGGAAGAAGAAACCGAAAAGAAGATTAACGACATTTTCTTAAGGCAAAATTCGAAACGACCATCATACCAGGGAGATTTGCCCGAAGGCAATGATGGCCTTGGACTTATGCTTCTGGGTATTACCGGCGACCAGGTGCTTCCGACAGAAGTTTATAATAAGATCAAGTCTGATACTGTTATGAATGTACGCGGAACCGTGCAGGCCGATATTCTGAAAGAAGACCAGGCACAAAACACCTGCATATTCAGTACCGATTTCGCTCTACGGCTGATGGGCGATGTACAGCAATATTTTATCGAAAATAAGATCAGGAATTTTTATTCCGTATCAATATCCGGCTACCATATTGCCGAAGCCGGCGCCAATCCTATTACCCAGCTGGCCTTTACGCTTGCCAATGGTTTTACGTACGTTGAATATTACGTTTCCCGCGGGATGGCTATCGACAAGTTTGCTCCTAACCTCTCGTTTTTCTTTTCCAACGGCATCGATCCCGAATATTCGGTTATGGGAAGGGTGGCGCGTCTTATTTGGGCCAAAGCCATGAAAGGACTTTATAAAGCCGGTCCGCGTTCGCAAATGCTCAAATACCATATTCAGACTTCCGGGCGCTCGCTTCATGCACAGGAAATTGATTTCAACGATATACGTACCACACTTCAGGCATTGTACGCTGTATATGACAACTGTAATTCGCTGCATACCAATGCCTACGACGAAGCCATTACAACACCTACCGAGGAATCCGTGCGCCGCGCCATTGCCATACAAATGATCATAAACAAAGAACTGGGGCTTACTAAAAACCAGAATCCTTTGCAAGGCTCGTTTATTATCGAAGAACTAACCGACCTGGTTGAAGAAGCTGTGCTGGCCGAATTCGACAGGATCAATGAGCGCGGAGGCGTGCTGGGTGCTATGGAAACCATGTACCAGCGGGGAAAGATTCAGGAAGAATCTCTTTATTACGAACATCTTAAACATACAGGGGAACTCCCGATCATGGGAGTAAATACATTTCTTTCGAGTAAAGGCTCGCCAACCATAATCCCCGAACAGGTGATTCGCGCCACCAAAGCGGAGCAGGAATACCAGATCAATATGGTGGAACAACTGCACAAAACCTGGCAGGCTGAAAGCAATGAGAGTCTTATACATTTGCGAGCAAATGCTTTGCATGGAGGCAATCTTTTCGAAAGCCTTATGGAAGCTGCAAAATATTGTTCGCTGGGGCAAATCACACAGGCACTGTTCGAGGTTGGAGGGCAGTACAGGCGGAACATGTAAAGCCAGTCTTCCCATTTATCAATAACTTGTTGTATTTTTGAGAATATCGATTAACGAATGTTGATCTTAATATTAAGTATTCGATTATTTTGAACAAATTAATTTATAGCTTGTTTCATATCATGATGTTTGAAAAGCGCCTGCTTTATGTGCAGGCTCTTACCGTTTATCACACTATTCTTAAATTTAACCATGGCATAATGCTATTTGTTTAGCACAAATTTCAGGGGATTCAGTACTGTGATTCCGGTTTTTTTAATTTGGGCTTTCCTGATCCCGGATGGGCAATACTTCCCTGAACCTCAAAAAAACAACTATTGTTGGTGTTACTACATCTATTAACCTCAAAAAAACATTCCAAATGAAACTTCTTAACATAAGCGCATCACCCAGAGCTGATAAATCCAGGACATTAAAGGTCTCAGCTGAATTTCTGAACACGATTAAAGAAAAATACCCCGACCTGGTGGTCGAGGACCTTGATCTTTTCCGGACAAAATTACCCGAAGTATTTGGCGGGCCGATTGATGCTAAATA
>CAIWMA010000344.1 GCA_903913645.1 uncultured Bacteroidales bacterium
AAACCTGAATGCAACCATATACCTGAAATTCGAGGTGGTTCTTCGTTCTATGAATTCAAATACTATTCTAATTTAATGTTTTTTCAAAATAAAACCTATACTAATAAAGTATCTTTGCCAAGTCAATCTGGCTTGTCTTTATAAAGTTATAAGTATAACAAAGATAAGTTGCACTCAACTGTCTTCATGATTGACAATACCGATACTCTTTTAAACAAAATTGAAGGAAACCACTGTTTAAAAGGATGAAATAGTTTCACTTTCACAGCGTTCCAAATTAGTGAAGGAATACCAGTATTCGGAAGCATAATCTATGTAATAGGCAGATAAAGAATAGGTTAGCGTGAAAATCTCAAATATGGGGAACACTTCAAACGAATAATACACTGAAATTGCTGGCAAACGGACTTGCAGAGAACACTGCTGATATCGAAAAGCTATTATTAGATGTGCATTGAAATATAACAAGAATGTCGATTAAAAAATGAATATCAGTACTTTTAAGGCATTTAGAAGCCGTAATTACAGCCTATATTTTTCGGGTCAATCCATCTCCCTGATAGGCACCTGGATGCAGCGTACAGCTGTATACTGGCTGATTTATGTGCAGACCCATTCAGCCTTCATGCTCGGCCTGGCAGTTTTTGCTGCTCAATTTCCTTCTTTTATTTTCTCTCCCCTGGGTGGAGTGGTTTCCGACAGGTATAACCGCTATAAAGTTATGTTAATCACACAAATAGCCTCATTGGTTCAGGCTATATTGTTAGTTGTTCTGGTTGTGTTTACGCAGTATTCCGTTTGGGAAATATTTGTATTAAGTGCCATACTTGGGACAATTAATGCATTCGATATTCCTGCAAGGCAATCAATGGTGTACCAGATGATAAATAATAAAGAAGATCTGCCCAATGCCATTGCACTCAATTCGTCGATGGTAAATTTAGCAAGGTTAATAGGGCCGGCTTTATCGGGTATCGTGTTGGAGAAACTTGGCGCAGGAACCTGTTTCCTGATTAATGCCCTGAGTTTTGTTGCCGTCATAGTATCTTTAGTACTGATGAGATTTCCTGAATTTACCCCACTTGTTAATACAAAAAAGGTATTTAAGGAGTTTAAGGAAGGTTGGTACTATTTAAAACGTACTCCATCCATTGGTTTAATCATTTTATACCTTGCAGTTATCAGCCTGTTGGTGCTTCCTTTTATAACATTACTTCCTGTATTTGCTAAGGTTATTTTTAAAGGAAACGCCTCAACTTTTGGTTTTCTTAACAGTGCTATAGGCCTTGGAGCCGTTGGAGGGGCTTTTTTCTTAGCTTCATTAAAGTCAGGTGTTAATTTAAGAAAGATACTGTTTATCAACCTTTTAATCTTCGGCTTAGCATTGGTATTGTTTTCACACATTACAAGTCTGGCAGTCGCTCTATTTTTTGCCGTACTGGCTGGTTTTGGAATGATGTCTCAGGCAACTATCAGCAATACCATTATACAGACCAGTGTTTCTGCTAAAATGAGAGGAAGGGCTATCAGTTTTTATGCAATGGCATTTTTTGGAATGCAGCCTTTAGGGGGATTATTGGTTGGCAGCGTTTCGCATTACCTGGGGGCCCCCAATACTATTTTAGCCCAGGGAATTACAGCCATTATGATAGCCTTCATTTTTCTGCCCTTCCTGAGAAAAGAAACGTTGAAAAGGAAAGGCAAAATGGCAGTAAACG
>CAIWMA010000345.1 GCA_903913645.1 uncultured Bacteroidales bacterium
ATTAATAAGGGATGTAAAAATATTATTCACCTGGCTGCGCCTCAAAACCTGCTTATAGGCCGCGAAAGGCGAAACGGGTATTGCGATGCATTGCGCAAAGCCGGTATTGAAGTTCGTGAGGACAGGATTCTGAAATGTGACACCCGCGAAGAAGTTCTTACATTGCGCAACCACATTCTTAACCTGGCTCCTGATATCGATGGGATTTTTGTAGTGAACGACAGCACCGCTATTGCCGTAATACAGGTATTACAGCAAAATGGTTTCAGAATACCTGAAGATATTTCAGTAATAGGATATGGCGATGGGCCTAATGCTTCCATCATCAAGCCGGAACTCACCACCGTAGTTCAGAAGGGTTATGAAATGGGGCGTGAGAGTGTGAAATTGCTGTTGCAACGACTAAATAACCCGGCAGCGGATATAAATTATCAGACCAAAGTGTTTAAGCCGACGCTGAAAATCAGGCAATCGGCCTAATTGATTGGCTTAATTCCGGGATTTTATTCAATTCGAAATTGCTCCAAGGTTATGACTGTGAGTTCCAATTTGGATTCTTCTGGATACTTATTCCTTACTTCCATCCAAATTAAAATCATTTCAAAAATACAGGCAAATCTGCCTTATTGCACCACCACTTTTCGTATTACCTGCTGGTTTCCGATCATCACCTTCAATACATGAATTCCTTTCACTTTTGGTGACCAGGGTATTTTTATATGTGTATTGATTTTTCCCGAATATACTGGTGTTGATTCACTCCCAAGAAGGTTAAAGTCCCTTATTTCGCAGGAAGATGAGCCGGTATAATTAATATCGATGGTACATATATCTGAAACAGGATTGGGAGATACAAATACGGAGAATGGCTCTTTCTTATTCTCTGAAATCCCGTACGATTCTGAAAATTTCTGTGACAGGTATAGCCGATATTCCCCGGGTTTGAAAATCAAGTTGTAATTCAGATTTACATCAGTAAGTACCAGTGAGTCACCTGATAAATAATCGTACCACGTTCCGGTATGGGGGAATCCTGCATCGACATTGCTGCTTACAACTTCAAAATTCCCAAGCACAATAGCCGTTTTCCCCTCAAAATTGAGCGTTATTTTTTTAACTGCTCCCGAAACATCCAACTGGTAATCGGTGGTGCCGAAAAGCGGGTTTTTCTTTTTAATGTAAATAAGTTTTGAATATACTTCATACAGCTTAACCCGATCCGGTTTGCTCAGATAATCCCAGCGTGGCGGTTTGTTGGCAAGCCTGTCAGGGTTTCCGCTGGCATTATAGTTTATGGAATAATCGTAACCACGCTCACCAAACTGCCAAATCATTTTCGGGCCGGGAATGGTAAGAAAAAATGTTGCGGCTAATGCTGCCCGTTTCAGGGCCGTAACTGTATCCTTGATAGAATAATTCCCATTCACTCTTCCGGCGCTGATGCAGTTGAACATCTGGCGTTCTTCATCATGGCTTTCCATATACGAAACCAGGTGGGGCTTCGTCCATCCCCTGGAAAGATACGAGCCCTGTACAAAGTTGCTATTGGCAATTACTCCCTTTGCTGCTTCACTGTAGTTATAGTTCATATTTCCCCAGAGCATCATGCCGAAATTCGATAGTTCTTTTTCCTCACTGTTATCTGTAAGGTGCTCCAGGATTACATATGCATTGGGATTCCTCTTCCACATTTCCGATGCCATCCGCTTTAATATTGCGATACGTGATGCGTCATAAGCCCATCCGTCGCCAACCGTATTGGTAAAACCTTTAGTAAAGTCGAACCTGAACCCATCGAACCTGAATTCGCTCATCCAGTAGGATGTGATGCTGTCGACCAGTTTCTTAGTATCCGGACTCTCATGATTAAAGTCGCTGCCCCAGCTGTAGCTTGTATTCGGTGATGTAACATTGTACCATGGGTTGTTTGCTGTTGGTTTCGAACCATCCCAATACAGCATAACAAGTGGCGACGTTCCGTAGGAATGGTTGAGAACCATATCGCCGATTACTGCTATTCCAAGCTGATGGCAGGTATCAACCAATTGTTTCAGCTTGCTTGCTTTACCATAATATTTGTCTGGTGCGAAATAATAGTTGGGATTGTACCCCCAGCTTTCATTCCCCTCGAATTCGTTTACCGGCATAAGTTCAATGGCGTTTATGCCAAGGGTATGCAGATAACCAATGGTATCAATTACAGATTGGAAGGTATGCTTATCTGTAAAATCGCGAACCAGCAATTCATAAATTACCAGGTTGGTTTTTGCAGGTGGAGTAAAAGCTGTACTCTTCCAGGCATAAGGTTTTTGCGCAGTTTGAAATACAGTTGCAATTCCGGAGGTTTTACCCGCCGGATACTGAATTAAATCCGGATATGTATCGGAGGTAATATATTTATCGTTCCACGGGTCACTCACTTTGCTGGCATATGGATCGCCGATACGGATGGTATTATCAACAAGGTACTGGAAAATATATTCTTTACCCGAAACCAGCCCGTTAAGTTGTATCCAATATCTTTTGCCATCGGGAGTTTGGTTCATGTATGAAGCCTGGTCGGGAGTCCAGTTGTTGAAATCGCCGATTGCATATGCAAAAGACTTGAAAGGTGCATACAGGCACAGCAGCACCGAAGTTTCGCTCAGGTAATTAATCCCGTCTTTCATTCCGGCAGGTAAATCGGCTACCGGCACAGCTGGGCGAACGAAATAATAAAAAGAATCAGCTACCATAGCAGCAGAGGTTTTTGCTATAGCTTTTACAAAACTTTGCCCATAAGCAGTTGCTGTAATCGATGTGCTGATTTCGGAAGTATTGGTTGCGGCAACTTTTACTCCATTCACATACAAGAGAGTAGAATCGGCGAAAAGGGATGAAACGGTTACAGGTATAGATTGATTGAGGTCGACGAAGATAAAATTTTCGGCAGGATTGGTGAAACGCACATTGAGGCTTGAAGGGGACACGTCGTAAAAAATATCTCCTCCGGCATCGGTTTTACCGGTTTTTGTTCCATCAGAACTACGGAACACAAAAGCCAGTTGCTGTATTATTTCTCCTGCCGGTACATTATAAAAACTGCGTATAGATGGTTCGATAAGGAGTTTATACTTATTATTACCTAATGAAGTCAGTTTACAGGCAGGAATATTCTCGCTCCAGCCGGCTTTTACATATTTCCAGTCCGATGGGCCTGTACTCAGATTCGTGATCACACCGGCATGAGCATAAATATCGCCTGTGTATCCTGATAAAGCGGCATTGCCCAGTGAGGCATCATATATGATCTCAACACTATTCTGGTCGGTAGGAATAGGAGGAGTAACAGTAATAACCTGGCCGAAACCGGTCGACATTATTGCTACGACAGAGACTAAAAGTAAGTAAAGCTTCTTCATTTTGATGCGGATTAAGGGAAACGCAAATTTATATATATTCTGTCAGCTAATATAATTTATCCTGGCACACATTTCTGTAGCATGGTATTCAATGTGAAAACAGAGATTTGTACAAGGAATTCCGGTAGTAAAGCAACGCGTATTAACTTTTGTACGCGGACAGTTAATCAACCTTTTTCAACACGGCTGCCGATATAGTTTTTAAGACTATTGAATTTCCTGTTATTTTTTTATTTGTCAGCAAATCTATCCAGTTGGATTTTGGAGGCAGGGCGAAACCTTGTGAGGTCGTTTCCAGGTTGAAAATAACTATTATTTCATCCTTTGAATCGGAGCGTTTGTACGCTAGCTTTTTCCCTTCTGCTGCCAGGAATGTTATATCCCCGGTTGACAGAACAGGGTTGTTTTTACGTATGCCGATAAGTTTCTTGTACAAATCGAATTGCGACTGGTTAAATGAAACCTGGTCGTAGGTTTTCGGACCGGGTTGAATATTGGTCCTGGTTTCAGGATCAAACTTGATTCCTTTCCACATCAGTGGTTTCCTGCAGTTTGGATCGTCGGCGCCCCACATGCCCATTTCTTCACCGTTATATATCTGAGGTGCACCTATGCTGGTAAACATGTGAATAAGATATAATCGTAATCTTACATAGGATTCAGCTTTCGGTTTACCGGTCTTGTAATTCTTGTTGTCGTATGGCGAAGCCTGGTATTTATACTTATTCGGATTGTAGAAATCGCTTAAAAGACGCGGTGTGTCGTGTGTTGACGACGTATTCATCATAGCATACCTGTTCGCCGGTAATAAACGGTTCCATTGAAATTGGAGACTGTCTTTTAGTTGCGTTGCATTGATCTCCATATCAGTTTTTGCAAAGAAATACCTGGCAGGCCTGTAGGATTGGTAAAACATCACAGCATCAAATACATCGCCGCTTGTGAACGGAACCGGGTTCATCAGCTGGTCAGGCCATTGCTCCCACCAAATCTCACCTATAAGGTAGGCTTCAGGTTGGACCGAACGAACCACTTTGCGGAAATCGCGCCAGAAACCAAGCCCTATATGGTCGGCGACATCGAGCCTGAAACCGTCGATTCCTTTGGTCGTATCTCCATCGGGAGCCAGCCACCTCTTAGTCACGGCGAAAATATGCTGTTTGGCACCTTCGTTCATATTGCCTTCGTAAGCATGACCGATTTTTCGTTCGGTTGTAATTTCAACTTTTTTAACCTCAGGCAGGTATTTATTTCCAAGCCAGCCCTCATATTTAAATTCATTTTCGGGTGTGGCCAGGTTATCAAAAGATGTTACGTTATACCAGTCCTTGCAGGCTGATTTTTCCTGGTTTTTAACCAGGTCCTCAAATGCCCAGAATGATGTGCCTGTGTGGTTCCACGAGTAATCCATGATAATTTTCATTCCCCGTTTATGGGCCTCAGCGACCAGCTTAAGGAATATCTTGTCAGCCGAAGTCCATTTCCAGGTGGTTGGATCGCTTGGTTTTTCAGCGGCAATCAATTTGTTGTCTCCCACCGGATCAGGTCCGAAATTTACATCTATATGATGATAATTGCGGGCATCGTATTTATGTAACGAAGGTGCATCGTTCAACGGATTCATGAAAAGTGCTGTTACACCAAGATCCTTCAAATAATCCAGTTTGTCCAGGACACCCTGTAGATCGCCGCCATACCGGCGGTATTGTACGGCATCATTAAACGATTTGCCAGATTTAACAGCCCAATCTTCCTGCGAATACCAATCGTGGGTCCAGGGTGTAACTGACCATCCGGCGGGTGTTTTTATATTCATAAACGGAACATCCATGTTTTCCGGCTTTGGGTCGTTGGATTTATCACCATTGTTGAAGCGTTCAACAAATACCTGGTACCAGATCGCACTTTTTGCCCAGGATGGCGGTTCATTAAATTTTGAAGGTGAGCTTTGCGGTAATGCGCTGTTTATGGTGCCGGCTAAAACAAACAGCAAAATGTAATATTTTTTCATAGTAAAAGGGATATTATAATTTGTTCCGATTTCAGATCTGTAAATTTATACATTCTGATTCAATCATTTACCAAGCAGAAACTTTACGGATACATAAAACCTGGTATTCCATACTTTTTCGATAGGTGCAGCTCCGGGAAACTCTTTAGTGATCCAGTTTATTGGAGTATAGCCCTTTAATTTCATGATTTTATCTGCCTGCTGCTGCGTTGGTTTATAATTGGGATCCATTATTTCAGTTCCGTAATCGAAATAGAGTTTGTGGCTTTTGTACAAAGGCTGGTAATCCTTCACATATTTTAAAAACGCTACGGGTTCCTGATAGTCTTTCG
>CAIWMA010000346.1 GCA_903913645.1 uncultured Bacteroidales bacterium
AAAAGTTTTGATGAATATAAGTTTGAAGGCAAAGGGGATATTACTTCCAAAATCTCCGGTATGTTTGGCGGAAATTACACACCGGCTGTTTCCGTTCGTCTCGATTTGAAAAATGGTGTCATCACAGAACGTAAATCAGGAATGAGCCTCAGAAATGTTTCATCTCTCGCCGTATACAGTGTAAAACAGGATGGAAAAAATGAGACCCTCTCCATCAGCAATCTGAATGCAAAACTTGGTGATGGTTTTGTAAAAGGCTCCCTTAATATGCAGGGATTTGCTTCGCCGGCGATTCAATGTAATCTTATTGCCAACCTGAATCTGAATGAACTTCAGCAATTCCTGAAATACGAACATTTTACATCCATGAGCGGATGGCTTAAACTGAATGTCGCTTTCGATGGACATATCAATGATATTGATCATCCTGCATCAACCGATTTTCTCAACAGCAATCTTACCGGCAACGGAAGCATACAACAGGCCAACCTTGGCTTGAAAAATTATGATCTGCCAATCAAAGGAATTCAATCGGCGTTTGCATTTAACGGAAATGACCTGGAATTGCAGCAGCTTTCGTTCCAGGCCGGGCGAAGTGATTTCCTTTTACGTGGCTCGCTGGGCAACCTCTTATCCTGGCTTTTCGTTAAAAATGAGACCTTGTCGGTAACAGGCTCACTTGCTTCCCAGCGGTTCGACTGGGACGAATTATCCAATGCCCAGCATAGCTCAACTAATGAATACCAGTTCCGTCTGCCAGGTGATATCAGCATTAGCAACCTGCAGATACACAGCAAAAATTTCACATTCGGCAAATTCAGCGCTACTAATATAACCGGGGTGGCACAGCTGCAAAATAAAGTATTATCCGTTGCCGATATCGCCATGCTTACCTGCCAGGGAAAGGTTACAGGCCAGACCAATATTAATGCGCAGGCCGCCAACTACTCACTTCTGCAAGCCAAGGCACGCCTGGAGAAAGTGAATGTGAAAATGCTGTTCACGCAGTTTGGTAATTTTGGGCAGGACGATCTGAAGGATGAAAACCTGGAAGGCTTAATAACTTCTGATGTTATTTATGCCAGCTCGATGAAAAACAATCTCGATATCGACCTGAATTCAATAAAAACACATGCTGAAATTATGATAGAAAACGGCAGGCTGGTAAATTACAGCCCGATGTTGAGTCTTTCCAAATTCTTAAAAGTTGAGGACCTGACTGATATTCGTTTTGCCACCCTGCACAACCAAATCGATATTGCCAATGAGGAGATTTTTATTCCGGCTATGGAGATAAAATCGAGCGCTTTGAACCTTCAGCTTTTGGGAACACATACATTTGAAAATGAGCTCGACTACCATTTCACCATTGCACTTGCCGACCTGGTGGCTTCAAAATTCAAGAAGCGTAATAAAGGATTTGATAACCAGGCAGAATTCGGACCAGTGGAAGACGATGGCCGTGGTCGCACCAAAGTTTATGTTTCACTTACCGGAACGGTCGATAATCCAATAGTGAAGTATGACAAAAAAGCCATGCGCGAAAAATTATCCAACGATATAAAAGCACAGAAAGTA
>CAIWMA010000347.1 GCA_903913645.1 uncultured Bacteroidales bacterium
AATCTACCTCACTTCATCCCCGTTTCCAAAGGCCTCTGTCGGTGAAACAAAGCAAAGTTTTCCTTCCTTGTTTTCAGCCATAAGAATCATTCCTTTCGATTCAATTCCTTTCAGATTCCGTGGAGCCAGGTTAGCAAGTAAAACCACTTTCTGCCCGATTACCTGTTCTGGTGTATAATGTTCGGCAATACCTGAAACGACAGTACGTTTATCCATTCCGGTATCAATGGTGAGTTTCAAAAGTTTAACGGTTTTAGCTACTTTCTCAGCTTCGATAATGGTGCCAATTCGCAAATCCAGTTTTGTAAAATCGTCATAAGTGATTTCAGGTTTCTGAGGAGCAATTACAGCGTTTTCTGCTGCGTTTTCGGCTTTTGTATCGGTAAGCCTTTTCACTTGTGCTGCTATAACGTCATCTTCAATACGATCGAACAATAGAGCGGGTTGGTTCAGTTTATGCCCGGGTTGCAACAAAGTACACGATCCTGCTTCAGCCCAGGGTTCCAGGCTGGCATTAAGCATTTCGAGCAGTTTGCCCGAAGTAAAAGGCAGGAAGGGTTCACAAAGAATGGCTAAATTGGCACAAATCTGTAGCGAGATATTCAGTATGGTTTTTACTTTTTCAGGATTGGAAGAAAAATTCTTCCAGGGCTCGGTTTCGGTAAGGTATTTATTTCCAAGCCTCGCCAGGTTCATCATTTCGTTTAATGCTTCACGGAAGCGATAACTTTCAATGCTTGCCGCGATACGGGCCGGGAAATCAGTGATTTCCGACATAGCCTGGCGATCCAGATCCGTAACTTCTCCAATGGCAGGAACTTCGCCCCCAAAATATTTGTGGGTAAGCACCAGCGTGCGGTTTACAAAGTTTCCGAATATGGCCAGTAACTCACTGTTATTACGCGTCTGAAAATCTTTCCATGTAAAATCGTTGTCCTTGGTTTCGGGAGCATTGGCGGCCAACGTATAGCGTAGCACATCCTGTTTCCCGGGGAAATCGACTAGGTATTCGTGCAGCCAAACTGCCCAGTTTCGGGAAGTTGAAATCTTATCTCCTTCTAAATTCAGAAATTCGTTGGCAGGAACATTCTCGGGTAAAATAAAGGTTCCTTCGGCCTTTAGCATAGCCGGGAAAATAATGCAATGGAAAACGATATTGTCTTTCCCGATAAAATGCACAAGTTTTGTATCTGATGATTTCCAGTACGGAACCCAGTCCTTGCCGGTTTGCGACGACCAGTCGCGGGTAGCCGAAATATAGCCAATAGGCGCATCAAACCATACATACAATACTTTGCCTTCAGCGCCTTCAACCGGAACTTTCACGCCCCAATCCAGGTCGCGGGTAACGGCACGGGGCTGCAGGCCGCTGTCGAGCCAAGACTTACACTGGCCATAAACATTGGTTTTCCAGTCGTCGCGGTGCGATTCCAATATCCATTCTTTAAGCCATGATTCGTATTGGTCGAGTGGCAGGAACCAGTGTTTGGTTTCTTTCATCACGGGGATATTGCCGCTTAATGCCGATTTAGGATTGATCAGTTCAGTTGCACTTAAAGTTGATCCGCAGTTTTCGCACTGATCGCCGTAAGCACGCTCATTACCACAGCGCGGGCATGTACCGGTTATGTAGCGATCAGCGAGGAATTGCTGGGCTTCCACATCGTAGTATTGTTCGCTTTCCTTTTCAATAAACTGGTTGTTGTCATATAATTTTTTGAAGAAATCAGAGGCTGTTTCGTGATGAACAGGAGCGGAGGTACGGCTATAGATATCAAAGGAAATGCCCAGTTCCTCAAATGATTTTTTTATGATTTCATGGTATTTATCCACTACCTGCTGAGGAGTTATTCCTTCCTTGTTTGCCCTGATAGTAATGGGAACACCATGTTCATCGCTTCCGCCGATAAATAATACATCCCGCCTGTTGGAGCGTAAAAACCTCACATAAATATCAGCAGGAATATAAACCCCGGCAAGATGACCAATATGTATCGGCCCATTGGCATAAGGCAAGGCAGAAGTTACTGTATAGCGTTTGAAAGTTTTTGTGTTGATATCGGTCATGATTCTCCTCCTGGTAAAATAGGGTGCAAAGATACTGAATCGGTTATGAATAGAAATGGGTTTTTAAATGAAAAAGGGGTTTGGTTTTTGGGTTTAGGTTTTAGGGGTTCATGATTCCACTCTTTTCTGTGCAGAAGAAGTTGGCTATATTTCACTTTGCGGTATTATTGATGTGATTATTTGCCACGGCACGAAGTACACAGAGAAACACGGAGTAAGGCTAATCTATGTGACCTATGTGCCTATGTGGTTCAACTTTTTTCTTTCATCTATAATCCTTGGTGCCCCATGCCACAGGGGTTTTCTTTTCACACTTAAGCAACATATTTAATATACATTCATTACTTTTGATAATTCAAATCCACTTCAATGATTACTCCTACTTATCTGAAATCCGGCGATAAAATTGCCATTATAGCAACTGCCCGTAAGGTTATCCCTTCTGAAATGGATGTTGCCATCGGCACTTTTCGCTCCTGGGGATTGCAGGTAGTTACAGGGCCTCATTTGTTTGGAGCAGATAACCAGTATTCAGGTACTGACGAAGAGCGGACAGCTGACTTACAAATGATGCTGGATGATGCTGATATCAAGGCTATTATTTGCGCAAGAGGAGGTTATGGAACTGTGAGGATTATTGATCAGCTTAATTTCGGGATTTTTGAAAAACATCCAAAATGGATCGTAGGGTATAGTGATATCACTGTATTGCATTCTCATATCCAGACTCAGTTTGGCATAGAAACTCTGCACGCTACAATGCCGATCAATTTCGCTGATGAAGGTACAGACGCAGCTACCGAATCGTTACGAAAAGCATTATTTGGCGAATCGCTTGAATATACTATCGGGAGTTACCCGTTAAACAGGCGCGGCAATGTTTCGGGTGTGCTTACGGGCGGTAATCTTTCCATTCTGTACTCATTAACCGGAAGCGCATCAGATATTCAGACGCAGGATAAAATACTCTTTATCGAAGACCTGGATGAGTACCTGTATCATATGGACCGGATGATGATTAACCTGAAGCGAAGCGGTAAACTTTCGGGTATTAAAGGACTTATTGTTGGTGGTTTATCCAAAATGAATGACAATACAGTCCCATTTGGGAAACAGGCTGAACAAATTATTACGGAATATGCGCTGGAAGCCGGGATACCCGTTTGTTTCAATTTTCCTGCAGGACATATTTCCGATAACCGTGCACTTATTATGGGGCGGGAAGTGCAGCTGGATATTGATTTAAGTGGCGTATCGCTCCGTTTATTACCTGCCAGCGAAACCCATAAATCCAGCAATTTACTTCGCAAAATTTTAAAACCAGCAATCTTCTTTTTGGGATTTTTTGCTTTCATTTATGTCATCCTTTATCTTATACGATTGGTTTTAAAATGAGCTTAAAAAAGAAAATTGCCTCAGGATTTGAACTCTGAAACCTGATTTTTACTTCGCTAAGTGTACAGGTTTCTTTGAATTTATGAAACTTGAAACCCTTCATATGGCACAACACAACGAACTAGGCAAAATAGGAGAGGACCTGGCCGAAAAACACCTCCGGCATATAGGCTACCAGATCCTGCATCGCAACTGGCATTCCGGCCACGATGAATTGGATATTATTGCCCGCGACGGAGAATGGCTTGTGATAGTAGAAGTGAAAACCCGTACTTCCGATCATTTCGGTGAACCAGAAATGGAAGTAAAGCCCGCCAAGATGAGAGCCATTGTGCGAACTGCTGATGCATATATTCAATTAGCCGATTTCAAAGGAGAAACACGCTTTGATGTAATCGGGATTTTACTGGGTGGAGGCAAAGTTGTTCTTAATCATGTTAAGGATGCGTTTATGGCGAGAATGTAATAAAGTGAATAGAGAAAAGTGAAAAGAGAATAGTTCCTGTGATTCAGGTTTATAATGAATGGGAAAAAATAATTGAGGCTGATTTCTGGAGACTTATACTTCTATTCCCGTGCATGAAATACCAATAATGGCTTTCCGGTTTCACTATAAATTTTGCGTGAAACACTTGGGATAAATATTTTTTCGAGCAAGGTTCGCCTATGAGCTGTAACTGCAAGGGCATCTATGTTGTTGTCTCTTATATACGTCTCAAGGCCGTTTATAATATTGTCACTGATTATATTGTTAAAGCTTATGTCAATTCCTTTATATTCATTTTTCAGGTGCAGTTTCAACTCGTCAAGTTTAACCGAATCCCAGGGCTTTTTCTCAACGAAACAAATATGTACACAATGGATTTTGATTTTAAAAGGAGCCAGCATCTGAATCAATCGGTTCAGGGATGAGAAGTCGGAAGGATCAAGATCGGTTGCATAAAGTACAGATTTTATTTCCCCGATAGTTTTAACTGTTCCTGAAGGAAGAGCTAATACCGGCACAGTGGAGTGCTCAATAACTTTACTTGCAACCCGGCCAAATGCTTTGAAATTGTCGCGCGTTAGTCCGCGGGTACCCATAATTATGATGGCAGGCTTATATACTTTGCAGTACTCTAGTATCTCATCGGTACTGAAACCATTGATCAGCTTTGCCGTAAAACGAATTTGCGACAGGTTTTCTTTGATACACCAGACTTTAAGTTTATGCTCCAGCTTGAGCATATTTTCGCGCGCACTTTTTTCGATCTCGCGCAGGCTGTCGACCAGTTTTACCTGGTAGGAGTAGTGGTCGGCATATGGTGAAACATCAATTGCCGGATTATAGAATACATGAACCAGTTTGACCTCAGCTTTAAATTTGGCTGCAAGGCTTATCGCAAAGCGGCATGCATCAAACGATATGTCTGAAAAATCTACGGGCACCATAATGCGCCTTACAACCTGTATTTTATTAACAGCTTTTTCTTTTGCACTTCCGGCTTCCTGCGATGCAACATCAATAATTTTAAGAGCTTTCTCCAGATCTGCTTCCTTCACCCGCAAATCAACATATCCACGGGGAATTACGGTATCCTTGGAAACCACAAAACAATCAATGCCGCTGTCCTGTAATATGATTTGCATCAGCAAAGCCCTCGACCAGGTGAAATGCCCGACCGTGATGATTCTTTCTTTAATAAGTTTCATATTTCCCCCTTTCAAAAAGAAGACATTGAGCCACATACAAATATAGTAAATATTTGACCAAAAACCATAGAAATGGTTAAAAATGTTTTGATTTTAGTTGTAAATAAGTGTAAAGAGCCTAAAGTTTTGTGCAAATGACAGATTATGTGTAGATTATAAACAAGTATTGCTGGCCAAACCTGCCAGTTACGGGATTTGTAGTGTAAAAATGCATATCTTTGCAAAAATCAAAATTTTATGCAACGCAATAGCAGGCCGGGTAAGGGAACCCCGAAGAATAGTGATCCCCGGCCTAAAAGAAGTTCTGCCTCCGGTAGCGGAAGACCTTCATCAGCAGGTAGAAGCAGCAGCAGGAGCGCGGGGAAAGATGAAGCCCCACGTCGGTCTTATAACAAAAGCAGTGATGCCGAAAGACCAGCCCGTCGTTCATTCGACAAAAGCAGTGATGGTGAAAGACCAGCACGCAAACCCTACGAGAGAAGTGGTGATGGCGAAAGACCAGAACGCCGTTCATTCGACAGAAGCGGAGATGGTGAAAGACCAGCCCGTAAACCTTACGAAAGAAGTGGTGACAGCAAAAGGCCAACCCGTCGTTCATTCGACAAAATTGGTGATGGCGATAGGCCAGTCCGTAAACCCTACGAAAGAAGTGGTGATGGCGAAAGACCAGAACGCCGTTCATTCGACAGAAGCGGAGATGGTGAAAGGCCAGCCCGTAAACCTTACGAAAGAAGTGGCGACAGCGAAAGACCAGAACGCCGTTCATTCGACAGAAGCGGAGATGGTGAAAGGCCAGCCCGTAAACCTTACGAAAGAAGTGGCGACAGCGAAAGGCCAGCCCGTCGTTCATTCGACAAAATTGGTGATGGCGATAGGCCAGTCCGTAAACCCTACAAAAGAAGTGGTGATGGCGAAAGACCAGAACGCCGTTCATTCGACAGAAGCGTAGATGGTGAAAAGCCAGCCCGTAAACCTTACGAAAGAAGTGGCGACAACGAAAGACCAGCCCGTCGCTCATTTGATAAAAGCGGTGAAGGCGATAGGCCAGCCCGTAAACCCTACGACAGAAGCGGAGATGGTGAAAGACCAGCACGTAAACCTTACGAAAGAAGTAGTGATGGCGAAAGGCCAGAACGCCGTTCATTCGACAGAAGCGGAGATAGCCCAAGACCGGAACGCAAACCTTATGAAAGAAATGGTGATGGCGAAAGACCAGCCCGTCGTCCTTACGAAAGAAGCGGAGATGGAGAAAGACCATCACACAAACCATACGAAAGATCTTCGGATCGCAAAAGCAGTTACGACCGCAAACCAGGTAAAAAAGATTACCCTGGAAGTAAACCGGGAGTTCCAAGTCCCGATGGCAGCATACGTTTAAATAAATTCCTTTCCAACTCAGGTATATGTTCGCGTCGCGAAGCTGATGAACTGATTGTTGCCGGCGCTGTGATGGTTAACGGTATTGTTGTTACTGAATTGGGAACCAAAATTTTACCAACTGATAAAGTTCAGTATGGCGATGAGAAAGTCCGCAGGGAGAAACTCGTATATCTGCTTCTTAACAAACCAAAAGGATATATTACCACCACCGACGATCCGTTCGACCGTAACACGGTTATGTCATTAGTAGCTGATGCCGGCAGGGAAAGGATTTATCC
>CAIWMA010000348.1 GCA_903913645.1 uncultured Bacteroidales bacterium
AAAAGGCGCGTACCTGCTCAGGATTACAACGGGTGAAACCACCATGGTCCGCAAAATCATCGTTGAATAATTTGACGGGGATTTATTTGTAAAAATGTCACGTTGTAAAAAGGAGGTTGTCTGCAAGGACAGCCTCCTTTTTTTTGTATGCCGGGCATAGTTCTTTGATTGGCAGGGTGCAAGTCCCTGCACACGCCGAGTTGATAGGAAGTGATAGCGAATGGCAAGGGTGTCCACCGTGAGATGGAATCTGAAGGAAGCCATCAGCAAAGCTGGCGTTCTGACGCACAGAAACCTGATACAAGGCTGTCTAACGGAGGGAGAGCGAGCAATGGATCGCGCAAGCCCTAAGATCAACCGTAACCGTTGACAGTAGATCAGGCAGGACCCAGCGAAAGCGAAGAACTTTATCCCGGGAGATCTTGACAGCTGTCCCGACAGGACTATGATATTAGCGATAAAATCAAAAGGGTGTCAAGAAGTCAGCAGAAGACATAGTAGCCAAGGCAGGAACAGCCGGGGCGAAGGTCTGAATCTTTAAATTTAAGGAGCAGTTAGTTCAAAAGTCAGTTTATGGAGCGACAGCAAGGCGTGGTTTACCAATTGGACTTATTCGAACAAGCGAAAGAGGATACCATGCGCCCTTCCCACAACCGCGACACCGTAAGTGAAGCGGAAGCCCGAAAGGAGTTGCAAGTAAAAGGAGCAGGCGAACAGAAACGAGCCTTAGCCACGAATTTAATGCAAGTGGTGTGTTCGCATGATAATATCAGGCGGGCCTACAAGCAGGTAAAGCAGAACAAAGGGGTGGCAGGTATTGACAATATGCCGGTGGATGAATTTGCTGGATGGTATGCCAAGGAAGGAAATGAACTTCTGAAAGCCTTACAAACAGGTCAATATCAGCCACAGGCGGTCAAACTTGCAGAAATCCCCAAGCCCAACGGTGGTAAACGCAAACTGGGTATCCCCACGGTAACGGACAGGATTATCCAGCAAGCGATCGCCCAGGTGCTAAGCCCGATTTACGAGCAGCAGTTCTCTGATCACAGTTATGGTTTTCGCCCCAAGCGCAACGCACACCAAACGTTGAAGAAGGCAAGCGAATATGTAGAATCAGGAAACAAGGTTGTGGTGGATTTGGACTTAAAGAACTTCTTCGACGTGGTCAATCACAACCGCTTAATGCATCGATTAACTGAAACGTTAGGAGACAAAACCTTGTTGAAGTTGATACGGAAATACCTACAAAGCGGTATAATGACAGATGGCGTAGTAAGTCAACGCACAGAAGGCACTCCGCAGGGCAGCCCACTTTCTCCACTCTTGTCGAATATAGTTTTGGACGAGTTGGATAAGGAGTTAGAGGGTCGGGGGCACAAATTTGTTCGCTATGCGGACGACTGTAATATCTTCGTACGAAGCCAAACGGCAGGAGAGAGGGTAATGCAGTCGATAAGCAACTTTATCGAGAACAAACTGAAACTCAAAGTGAATACAGAAAAGAGTCAGGTTTGTTTGAGCAATCAAACTAAATTCTTAGGGTACAGCATCCATTTGGATGGAAACCTTAGTGTTGCCGCCAAGAGCCTTGAGCGGATAAAGGACAAAATACGAAAGATCACCAAGCGTAACCGGGGACGGAGTTTTGAACAGATCATCAATGAACTCACACCTGTTTTGCGAGGCTGGTTACAGTATTTTCAATATGCCCGATGCCATAAATTACTACAAATCCTTGATACGTGGATACGAAGGAAACTTCGCTGTTACCGGATCAAGCAATGCAAACGCACGATAACCCTCCAAAAATTTTTGGAAAGTATGGGCGTTGCAAAATGGCATAGTTGGACATTGGCCTTATCAGGTAAAGGACATTGGCGGAAATCAAAATGCCCACAGTCTCAACAGGCTATGGGCATTCGATGGTTTGAAGAGCAAGGTTTGTACAATCTTACATTGAATTACGAACGGCTAAACAATTTAAAGAAACCGCCGTGTACGAAAGTATGCCCGGTGGTGTGAGAGGGCGGGGGAGTAATCCCCCTACCTACTCGATCTTCAGGCAACTATTTTACCATTCAGGCATCTGATCAAATATGCACACAATTTATGTTGCGCGGCGTTGATGTCGGGTTGAACATGGTACTATCATGGTAACATTGTTCCAGCTTGGTTATTGCCGTTTATTTATTTTAACTTGTTGATTGATTGATTCAAAAATCCTGTTATCTTTGTAAATTGAATGATGTTGGCTTGAATACAGACTTAACATTATACTAAATCCCAAAAATTCTGTTTGATTTTCGTTACCAGGTATCATCTTAAGTTTGACACCGCATGCAGGAAAAGTACCTGCTGCACGCCCGGGTTGATAAGTGCCCGAATGTGTTT
>CAIWMA010000349.1 GCA_903913645.1 uncultured Bacteroidales bacterium
TATGGCGGGTAATTTTATATCAGGAAACATGATAGATAGTTAAGAGGCTTTTAGGATTGGCAGATGAATCAAACTTTCAACCCAAAGGTAAAAGCTGATAAAATTTTATTTTAAAAAAATAGCATAACCGCCAAAGGTCATTTGAAACAGTGACGGTTATGCCTGAACTAAATTACCTGGTAATAACCAATTTGTGAATGGTCGAAACATTATTTTGTGAAATGGCTTTTACAAGATAAATACCCCTTGCAAGGCCCGAAATATCAAGTGTAGAACTATTCTTGTTCGTATTTAAAGTCAGAACATTTTTTCCTGAGAGAGTAACAATATCAATCCGCTGAATAACATCGCGCTGCGATACTGTAATTGTATTTTGTGCCGGGTTTGGAAATACCGTCAACCGACCTCTTGTATTTAAAGGATTTAAACCCGTCGTTTGACTGAACGTGATTGTTTTATTTACAAGGTCAACAACAATCCGGTAATAACCAGACGTTTCAGCCGAAACAATCCATTTCAAATCTGCTTCACCTGGAGGACAACCAGCGTAAACTGCATACCCTGTTTCTGTTAAAGCCTGATCGGCAGTTGCAGCGAGTAACCAGTCGCCATCGCACCAGCCACCGGTAAATGTTGAAAATTTAATGTATCCTGCAACAAGTGGTCCTTCCCAGGTAAACATGTTTACATTGGAAGCATCTTGAGTTAATGCAACTGGGGTTGAAATATTCCACCCTGATGGAGTTGCGTTACCGACTAAATATACTGCGTTATAAATCGCACCGGTTGCTTTTACAAAACTTATGGTTTGATTCAGAATATCGATGGTGATGGTATATTTTCCTGATTCTTCAGCGGCAAGTTTCCATTTATTGTCTGGTCCGTCGCAGGCATTGGTAATTATAAAACCACCAGCACTAACCGATTGATCGGCAGTTGCGGCATTGATCCACTTACCTCCGCACCAGTCGGAACCTTTAAATGTTGAAATTTTTAGCGCACCTGCTGTTAAATTACCTTCAAATGTAAATACGTTTGAATTTGTAGCGGATTGAACCATAGGTGTGGGATCACCCAGATTGTAACCATTAGGAGCAGCATCGCCCAGCAGATATAAATTTGTGTATCCGGCAGGTAAGGGTTCAAATGTGACTTTTACCGTTTCCAGGTTTACCGTTACGGAATAATTTCCTTCTTCGCCCGGCTGCAATATCCATTGATTATCCGGACCGTCGCATTTATTGGTTATAATATAATCTCCAACAGCAATAGATTGATTGGCATTTGCAGCATTGATCCATTGTCCATCACACCAATCGCCTTTAAATGTTGAAATTTTTAAATGTCCGGCTTTCAGGGCTCCTTTCCAGTTAAAAATTTTGGGGTTCACTGCATCCTGGAACATAGGTGTCGGATTTCCAATGCTCCAGCCAGCCGGACCCATATCACCCACCATATATGCAGCGGTGATATCCTGTGCATTAACCATTGAAACAAGGCTTAATAACAAACCAAGTACAATAGCTTTTAAAGTAAAAATCTGTTTCATAATTTGGGGTTTTAGTTGTTGTTAAATTGTTGATTAGTAGAATTTATTTAAAATATGTTTTTCACTTCCGCAGATTTGTTTTTTGATGATTTACATCCGGTCTCATTAATATTCCACCACTATCATGCTCCAGTATTTTAGTTCAGGCAGGATAAAACTTACTTTATTCCCGCTTTGAACGAAATTTACCGAACGTGACGCCGCGCCGATAATATCAGGGGAAGCCACCCATATTTTTTTAACTGTCGCATCGCTAGTAAGTAAAATTTGAGCATCTTTTATCATTGCCGGGGCAATCTGTATTCCCGTATTATCTCTCCAGTTTGTGGTTTTTGAGTCCTTGAAATTAATTAGATGAATTACCTGGTTGCTTCCAATTTTTTTGCCGAAACAAGCAACATTGCCCTGGTTGGCAGGCCATTTTGCTATTGAAATTTTACCATCAATAGAACTTACAGAAACATCATTGAATGTTCCACCATCGCGAAGCAGATTCTGATAGGCTACCAGGAAATCGTAATAGGAAGTCAGTGCTTTCTTCAAATCATCCTTCATGGCAAGATTGTCACTAGGGAAATATTCCTTTGCAAGCATATGCTCCCCTAATTCGAGGTGCGATCCGCCAAAAGCAAAGATGACAGCATTGGTCATCAGGACAGAAGGCGTATTGAAATAGCCTCTGTTGTTGGCCAGGTCATAATTCATATATGCAGCCAGAACTGTATTCTTGGTATTATTGCTGTACGTATTATTCTGTTTAATGAGGTTTGCCAGGTCGTTGTAGCTGTCGGAGGGGCTCCATACTTCCGTATACAGAAAATCAGTAGGAGCTTCGGCAATTCCCTGCTGACCATATTGGGCAACTGCATTGAATACAATATCCTTCTGAGGCTCATCGCCCTTTACAGCATTGATAAATGGTTTGAAAGTTTGGGAGAGATTTAAAAACGTACCATCGTAGGTATAACGCGATCCCCGGTCGCCAAGCTGATCCATATGAAAACCGTCAAAATCAAGATACTGATAGACGATTTTATTTTCATTTTCAATGTATTGTTGCCAGCCTGTATTTGAAGGATCGAGCAAATAAATATTGCTCAGAAACGGGGATGAAAGCGGATGAAAATCCTTGTTTGTATGCGTATTATCTTTAAAAATATACCATTCTTTCTGAACCCCGTCTATATCAGCATTATCCCAGGCGCCGTACACCAGGTTGTAGAACATGGCTTTCATATTGAAGCTGTGAGCGCTGCTGATGTATTTTTGAACAGTTGTGAAATAAACATCCGTGTTGCTGATATTCTTCCAGGTACTAGCGGGCGTGGAACCTGTTACAGGCAGTGGTTTATGGTGCTTGTTATGCCAATCGTAAAACTGAAGACCATTGATATGATACCTGTTGAGATTGATGATCACAGAATTTATCTCATTATCACTTAACTGTGTAAATTTGGATAAGAAACCATAGCGCGGAAATTTTTTCCAGCTGGATGATACATCAATTCCAATGGCTGAATAAATTGTTTCGGCATCATTATTAATTGAATAAACTTCAGCAATATAACCGGTATAATCTGTTGCCGGTGTTGTCCATTTCCATGTTGGACCTGTGATTGCTGCTTCTGAAAGAATGGTATTGAAATGTTTATACCTCACTTTTGCCGAAGCAGAAAGCATGGAATTGTCGATGATAAAAGTTACCTCATCACCTGGTTTGTAAACGGCCTTATCTGTTACCATACTAACATTATTGTAGGAAGGTGTGGCCAGATTGACAGGTGGAACCGGTGGGTTTGAGCCGGAATCGTCATTTGGTTTTTTACAACCAAATGTCAGGCTTGCAACCACCACGAAAAAACAAATATTTCTTATGTTCATCTGCCAGGTTTTGAGGGAATTTAAATAAATTAATTTTATTGAATTTAAGTTTTCGAATCCGTTGGGCTGGACTCATTGTAAACAAATCGGAATAATGAAGGGCTGTCGAAAAAAGTGACAGCCCTTTCAATCACCCGAACCTATTTTTTACCTGAAAAACTCATTATCAGGGTTTCGATGTTAGCTGTAATTACATAATTTCCGGCAGTGGTGATAGTCCACTTGTTGTCATCGGGCTGACCTCCTATATGCCTGTACATATGAGTATTATCTAACCGTTCATACATATCCTGTCCCCAGTCGGTATTGCGGTTTACAGGAAATTTAAACTCACCCTTTACCATCGGACCGGTGTAAGTAAAAATACATCCGTCGGTAGCATCCTCTGTCATTTCGATGGCCTTGTCAATGCTCCAGCCAATAGGAGTGCCACTGCCTACCATGTAAAGTTTGGTTCTTGAAATGGAAATTGTGTTGTCCATTAAATTCAGTTTGATACTGTAATGGCCTTTTTTTGCAATAGTCCATGGACTGTCATCCGTATCGCCGCCGCGATGAACATACATATGGGTTTCGTCTGTACGCATGTACATATCCTGGTTCCAATCGCTGTTTCTGTTAACCGGGAATTTAAAAACGCCGGCTTTCATCACACCGATATATGTGAAGACATAAGGATTATTGGGATCCTGGATAAGTTCGGTTGCAGTTGCAATATCCCAGCCATTTGGTGCTGCAGTACCAACCATGTAAATTTTATCGTAAGGTGGCTGATTAAGCTTGACAGCTGAAACAGTTAAATCCAGCAGGCTTACCGTTATCTTGTAAACTCCTGCTTCAGTTATACTAAATATATTATCAGGTTGGCTGTCGGTTGTGCGAAATACTAAGTGTGTGGCGTCGGCACCGCGGTTGTATGAAGGCAGAAGTTGCCCCAAAGTGGCTATGAATTTGTAACTACCGGTGGATAAAGCGCCTTTGTAAACGAAAAGCGTCGGATCGTCAGTGTCAGGAGTTAATTTAATTGCTTTTGTTGCATCCCATCCATTAGGTGTGGCATCACCAAATATATACAAGGTTTTACTCACCGGTTGATAAGGTGTTACTTTGAGGGTAATTACCGGCGAGGTTTGCTCAGTTTGAGGTGATGAGTTAATAGTTGCTATTATTCTGGCTTCAAGGCTGGATGATACACCTCCGGTAAAACCAAGTCTCTCAAGCAGACTCCGGTTTAAATCTGCCACTGAAAATGCCTTTGCAAACATGGCTTTACCCATATCGAACAGCAATGGACTGGCAAAATTATTTCCTGCTTTGTCGATTTGCAGTACATAGGAAATAGAAGCCCCGGTGCCGCTATTTGTTCCTGTGGTCCAATTATAGTTTACAGCAACATTTTTGTCATTTTTCTGACTCAGAATTATTGTATCTGCTGAAGCCGAAAGTGATAATTCACCTGCAAGTTTAATGTCGTTGCTTTCTTCTTTCTGGCAGGATAAAAGGAAGATCATCATTCCTGAAAGAGTAAGGATGAAAATACGGTTCACACTTAATTTCAGAATGTTAATACCACTGACAGGAATAGTGAATATGTTATGTTTGTTCATTTTTTTCTATTTTTTCTTATAAAAATTATATTAACCAGTTCGTTCTATCAATACCCGGGATTCTGGGTAAGGTTAGGATTTGCATCACGTTCTTTTTGCGGTATAGGGAAAAGCAGGAATTTTGCACTCATATTTGATTTGCCGATCGAATGCAGGAAATCGATGCCGTACTGACCGTTGTTTATACGTATGAGGTCGAACCATCGCTGACCTTCGAAAGCCAGTTCTATGCGTCTTTCGTGAAGCACTTTTTCGCGGAAAGCTTCTTTCGACAAGCCTGATATGGCTGTAAGCCCGGCTCTTTTGCGTACTTCATTGAGAGGAGCCTGAGCTTCAAAAGTTTGTCCAAGTTCATTCAGAGCTTCTGCTTTCATCAATAAAACATCGG
Source organism: uncultured Bacteroidales bacterium (assembly GCA_903913645.1). Classification (GTDB taxonomy): domain Bacteria; phylum Bacteroidota; class Bacteroidia; order Bacteroidales; family UBA4417; genus UBA4417. Next base: position 5,426 of record CAIWMA010000349.1, read on the forward strand.
CGTACCTCAGAACCGGGAAATTCATCGGGCTATTATCATACGAAGGAGAAACGGATTTAGTTACCAGGAATTTACGCAGATTGTAATTGGTCATGGAATATGACTTCTTATAATCTTTGCCGTCAAACTGCGGACCGCCTTCATAAAAAACGGTAACATCTTTTCTCAGGTCGCCTGTTTCGTAGGAATCAATAAATTCCTGTGTGGGCTGGTTCCATCCCCATCCGCCTGCTGCCATATCCGATCCGCGTGGCCCTGTGAATGTGCTGAGCCACGATGACTGGTTTTCGTTCGACCAGAAATCCTGGCCGGCATTACTTGTATACTGTACCTCAAATAACGATTCAACTGTATTTTTATCAGAAGGATCAAAGTTGCTGGCATAATTAGTATTCAGCGCATAACCTAAAGTTGTCACGGCATTGCAATGATCCACCGCCAGTTGCCAGTTGCCAAGGGTCAGATGCACTTTTGCTAACATTCCTTCGGCTGCACCTTTCGAAGCACGTCCCAGATCGGAACCGCTGTAGCTTTCACGGGCAGGTAAAAGTTCAATAGCCTTGGTGAAGTCAGCAATGATCTGGTCGTAAACAGCTGATTTGGGAGTACGGAAAGGACGCAGGTCGTCACCCGGTTCTACTGGAGTAAGAACCAACGGAACATCTCCGAAAAAACGAACTAAAATAAAATAGTACTGAGCGCGGAGGAAGTAAGCTTCGCCCAGAACCCTGTTCTTAATTGCATCGTTGATAGCCATACCAGGTACTTTTTGAAGTATGATATTACAGCGGAGAATTCCCGGCCATGGACCACGCCATAAATCGAGTGCGCCCTGGTTGTCGGATGCTGTAACAAAGTTAGCCTGGTCCTGTGTTTCCTGTCCGTCGGAACCACCACCTGCGCCTACAATGCTGTTGCCAGCCATAATATCAGGCGTCCACATACGCATATTGTAAAGTTTTGGCCATTGCAAAGGCTGGTAGGCGCCGTTGATGGCAGCTATGGCGTCAGATTCTGTCTGGTAGAAGTTCCCTGTATTAACTGAGTATTCAGGCGATTTAACGAGAAAGTCCTTACTACACGATGTAAAAAGTGCGATGACCAGGACAAGGGGGAAATATAATTTGTTTTTCATGAAATATCGTTTTTAAAATTAGAAACCAATGTTAATACCTACACTATACGTCGCAGTGACCGGGTATACATTGTTGTCGATGCCACTGGTGCCAACTTCCGGGTCGAAACCGGTATATTTAGTAAACGTAAACATGTTGAGACCGGAAGCATAAACCCGTACCGATGACATATGAGCTTTTTCTGACAAAGCTGATGGCAGTGTATAACCCAGGGTAAGGTTTTTAATCCTCAGGTATGAACCGTTTTCAACATAGCGGTCGGAAGGACGTGTATTTTTATTCGGATCGTTGAAAACTGCCCTTGGCATTGAGTTGCTTGTACCTTCAGCAGTCCAGCGGTTCAAAGTTTCAATAGACTGGTTTTGTGCTACCGACATTGCTTCGGTATATAGGCGGTTGGCATTGAATATTTTGTTGCCGGCAACACCTTGCAGGAACACGCCCAGGTCGAAACCTTTGTAGGTAAATGAGTTGTTGAGTGCAAAAATGTAGGTCGGGTTCGGATTGCCGGTGAACGCACGGTCGAGGTCGTTTATTATGCCATCGTTGTTCAGATCTTTAAATCTTATATCACCGGCTGATGTACGGTTATACGGATCGTTGCCCGGAACCTGGACCGCATGGTTATCCACTTCGGCCTGAGTCTGGAAAATACCATCGATTATGAAACCGTAAAACTCGTTAACCGGGTGTCCTGCCTGGATAAGTGCAAGATTATAATTTAATCCAATGCTGCCACTTGTCAGAGGCACTGTATCATTTAAGCTTTTAACAACATTCTGGTTATACGAAAAGTTAAACGAAGTATTCCATGTGAAACCTCCGACCAGGTTACGTGAATCGATTGTAAATTCTATCCCTTTATTCTCCATTTTACCGGCATTAATGTAAGGAACCACCACATCTGAATACCCGGTTGATACCGGAACCGACATAGGAACCAGCATATTATCTGTATTTTTAATATACGCGTCAATTGTCACCTCAATCCGTGATTTAAACATGGAAGCATCTATACCGATATTTGCCTGCCTTTGTTCTTCCCATTGTACATTTGGATTTGGCATCATTAACGGTACTACGGCGTTAACTACAGAATTGTTAAAGTTGTACTTGATGGTCTGGAGTGCCGATGCAAATGAATAGTTTCCAATCTCCTGGTTGCCTGTAACTCCATATCCCGCACGAACTTTCATTGAATTTATAAAAGTGAGAGGTTTCATGAAATCCTCTTCTGAAACACGCCACGCAAGGCTTCCTGAAGGGAATAAGCCCCACTTATTTCCTTCGCCAAAGCGGGAGGAACCATCGCGCCGGATAGTAGCTGTAGCTAAATACTTTCCATTGTATGAATAATTTGCTCTTCCAATATATGAAAGCAAGGACCAGGAACTTGCACTTCCGCCTAAAGTAGGCTGAAGCGTGCCGTTGTCCATTTGCTGGGTAAGGTTACTGGCAAAGGATTGTTTGGAGCCGTTGAGGTAATGGTATTCATTTTCCTGTGCACTAATGCCGGCCATCAGTGCGATGTTGTGTTTGCCAATAGCTTTTTCGTAAGTAGCTGTATTATCCCATAGCCAGGTTAAGTTCTTATTGTACTGTTCATACAGGTATGAATTCTCGTTGATACTTGAATTCCAGTGATAATTAGGCGCCCAAGTGCGGGAGTTCCAGAAATTGGCCTGCAAGCCAAAAGAAGACTTGATTTTCAGGTCTTTAATAATTTCATATTCGCCGTAAAGAGAGCCTATAAGGTTATATCCTAAAGTGGAATTATCCACTGTTTTGGCCATACCTATAGGATTTACAATGTCGCCGTCCCACATGGGTTGCTGGATGGGTCCTGAATAAGTGCCATCTTCCTGGTAAAGCGGTTGTGTCGGTAAAGCAAGCATGGCATTACGGATGCTATAATTACCGCTTGTTTTAACATCATTGTTAAGAGTGAGGCTGTTGCCAAATTTTAATTTATCAAAAACCCTGGTATCGCTATTGAATTGTAAGGTAAGTTTTTTATAGCCGGTATTTGCTACAATACCATCCTGGCTAAGATAGTTACCGGAGACATACACGTTTGTTTTCTCGCTGCTGCCGGAATAGGATAGCGAAAAACTCTGCATAGGAGCAGGGCTGAACAATTCACCAAGCCAATCAGTTCCATTGCTTAAGGATGCAGGATCGGCATAAGCAGGATTTTGTGGAAGTCCTGCATTTGCCATAATATCATTATGTAAAGATGCAAATTCACCGGCATTCAGCATTTTGACTACATTGGCAGCTTTTTGCATACCGAAAAAATAGTTGAAATCCAGATGCGACTTATCGCCTTTTCCACGTTTGGTTGTAATAATTACTACTCCGTTTGCGCCTCTTGAACCATAAATAGCTGTTGCCGATGCATCTTTAAGCACCTGCATCGATTCAACGTCGTTCATATTAAGCGTGTTGAGCCCGCTCGAAACAGGTACGCCGTCGATTACAAGCAGTGGGTTGTTATTGTTAATAGTTCCTACTCCGCGAATACGTAGAGTCGCATCGCTTCCGGGAGTTCCTGAGGTAATAACCTGTACCCCGGCTGCGCGGCCCTGAAGTGCATCGCTCACGCTTGGTACTGCCAGTGATTTAATTTCCTTGGTTGAAATCAATGCTATAGAACCTGTAAGGTCTTTCTTCCGTTGTGTGCCATAACCGACAACTACAATTTGTTCTAATTCGGTTATTTCCTGTTCCAGCGCAATATTTATCTGTTTATTTTCCCCAACTACAATTTGCTGCGGCTTATACCCCACTGAGGTGAATCCCAGAACTGCTGCTTTTGAAGGAACCTGTATAGTAAATTTCCCTTCCACATCGCTTATAGTTCCTGTAGTTGTTCCTGTAATACCAATGGATACGCCGAACAATGGCTTTCCATTAGCTGCATCTGTGACTTTCCCGCTTACCGAAACTTTCTGCGCCGCCAGGTTTCCCGAAACTAAAAAGAGAAACAGGAAAAGGGCAAAATACCGGATTAAATTTGAACTGATTTTTTTACTCATTGTAACTTAGATTTGAATCATTATGAACTCTTCTTTTTGTTTTTTCAGGTTGAAGCGGGGATTTTCAGTAACAACAGAATTTAAATCTGTAGCATATAATTCCGACGCACATTTTGGTTTTTGGGGCATTAGGAAAAGCAAACATAGATACAAAACGTACTCCTAATTATTTATAAACTTAAAATGTAGTTAGAATTTTAAATATGAAATATTAATAAACAGAAAGCGAGTATGTTATGTCTATAATTTAATAAATAAATGTAGTGGTTTTATAAACAAAAAAAGGGATTCCAGGTATTTCGGGAGTCCCTTTTTTCAGGAAACAGAGGATTTGTTATTTTAAAGAAGTTCCGATTTGCATCACCCTGTCTTCAAATTCATTTCGCGGACCACTTGCTTTATTTCTAAGTTTCGTCCGATAGTTATAAATAGTGGATAATGAATAGCGAAGGAAATGAGATATTTTAACACTATCCTTAATACCAAGCCGAATCAAGGCAAAAATCCGGAGTTCGGTGTTCAGTAATTCGCCCTGTTTAAGTTGTGTGTCTTCAGTATCAACCAGTAAGCTATTAAATTCTTCGACAAAAGTGGGGAAAAGCTGAAGGAAAGTACTGTCGAAATTGGTATAAAATAATTCCAGCTCATCTTCGATAAACTGTTTTGATTTAATGGCTGTAAGCAAATCCTGTATTTTGCCGGCTGCTGCTGTTTTATTGAGCAAACGCCGGTAGCCGTCCAACTTATCAATATACAGCGAACATTGATCCATATACCTTCCGATATATTCCTCTTTAATCAGGTTTGCTTCCACCAATGTTTCATTCGTGTTGTTAAGCTGATCATTAGTTGCAGATAATTCATGATTCAGCATATTTAATTTCCCGTTAGCGGAACTAAGTTCTTTCCGCGCTGCCGAAAGCTTTCGCATTTGCCTGTATACCAATAGTATGGCAATAATCAGAAAAAATGACAGAATACTGATACTGACCAGTGATTTTACCAATTGTTTTTGGCGGGCTTCCGTTTGATTCTGGTATGCCTTGTCAATAATCGGTAGCATCTGCGAAATTTCGTATGTTCTCAGGCGGGCATTACAAAAAAGTGCATCTTCGAGCGATCGCCTGATATATTTATAGGCTCTGTCCACATCTCCATCTTCATAAAGTATGAAAGCCAGCCTTCGGAGCGAAATATATTCTTTTGTAGCTGATTGAATATCGTATATGGAAGAAATGGACAGCCATTGTTTTTCATGCTTCCGGTCGTTCTTGCCAAGGTAAGCGGATGATATACTGTAAGCAATTATAGCCTTGGTATGCGCATCATTTTGTATAGTCGGAAAATATTTTAACAATAGCTCCAGCGCTTCCTCATATTGCTTGCTTACAATAAGCTGATCCGATTTTACCATAATATGCGTGCTGGTACTCGGCGCATTCACTACTAATAACGAATCGCGGTAAGCAGCAGTCAAATGATTATACCTGGTTTTCTCCTGGCTCGATACCGTATAATCGGCCATATACCCATAAACTGTCCGGTAAATATGGAAATAATACGCTTTTAATTCGGGTGTTTCACTGATGTTTATTACACTCAAAATGTCCATCGCTTCTTTATACAATCCATTCAAACCCATGATAGCAGCCAGGTTTAAACGGGCATTTGTCAAATTATGCCTGTCATTCAGTTTCTCAGCTATTTGTAGTTTTTCCCTGGCATACGTCAAAGCCGAATCCGATTTATACGACCTGTATTCATCATACAATTGACCACAAATTTCATATTTCTGAAGGTCGGTGGAGGTGATTTTCAGGAGGTCTTTCAGTTTATTCAGCTTTTGCTCCTTCTGGTTAGAGTAAAGCTGGTAATTATCCGCGGTTTTATCAAGAACCTTTAGTAATGAGTCTATATCATTATTGCCAGATACCAATACCGGGAGAAGTGTACCAATAAGGATGATCATCAGTTTCCATAAATGACAATGGGATTTTAATATTGAACAGCAATAACTAAAACTGGCAGAGATACCTGCAGTGAATTTTGCAAAAGCATTGTGTGAATGAAGATCTTCCTTTTCACGTTTTTGAAGAATGAAGATGTCATTGGAAATTTGCATAGTATCCCATTCCATTTGAGGAAATGAA
>CAIWMA010000350.1 GCA_903913645.1 uncultured Bacteroidales bacterium
AATTGATTTCTACAATGTGTGACTTCCGACCTCCAGCTTCCGACTTCCAGCTCTTCCAAATTTTCATACCCAAACAGCTCCTTTTCCTTAAACTTTCCGGCTAAATTTCCAGATAAAGGTATAATTATTTTCGACTATAGCATCATATAATTTCCCTTTTCAGGTTAGTGTCAATTTAACAATAAGATATCCTGATAATCAGTATTTTACTAAAAGCATGCCTTCATAATAAATGTTAAAAAGAAATTAAGGAATTGTTAAGTCAGCGCAAACGATTGCGAAAACGTTTTCAGAGATATATTAACAGAAATACCTAAAAAAGAGGATAATAAGTATAGAAACATGTGATTCTTTTTTTAGCTTTGCGCTGTTGTTCCGAACATGTGATTAAAAAGTTGTACTTTGGTTGTATCTTTGTTTTGGCAACCTCTTTTTTAAAACCAAATTTCAATTTTAAATAAAAATGCATTAATTTTATAGCAGCATCAGATAAATACAGAATCACTTTGCCCCCTCGAATAATAATCAACAAATCAACCAATAATTAACCAATTGTTCAATAACATGAAAGTCAGATCTATGAAGAAAAATTTAATCTCTTTCAGGATCCTGCTACTGTTTGTTGCCTGCACATTTGCCTTTCAGGCATTTGCCCAGGAATTTCAGGTATCAGGGAAAATTTCAGATGCTACGGATGGCAATTCGCTTCCCGGAGCTACAGTAATGGTAAAAGGCACTACAACAGGTGCACTTACTGACATTGACGGAAAGTATTCAGTAAAAGTAAAGTCGGGAAACATCCTGGTTTTTTCATTTATCGGTTACGATTCGCAGGAAGTAACAATTACCAGTCAGCGCACACTTGATGTATCGCTTAAACAATCGTCCACCACACTCGAGCAAGTAGTTGTAATCGGGTACGGACAGGTTAAAAAATCCGATGCAACAGGTTCCATCAGCGTTACAAGCAGCAAGGATTTCAACAAAGGGGCCATTACCTCACCCCAGGATTTACTTGTTGGTAAAAGCGCCGGTGTAGTTATTACAAACTCAGGCGGAGCTCCCGGTAGCGGTGCAACCATTCGCGTTCGCGGAGGTTCATCACTTAATGCATCCAACGATCCTCTTATCATTATTGATGGAGTTCCTTTGGATAACCATAATGTTGATGGTAGTTCCAACTTTCTTTCGTTTGTTAACCCTAACGACATTGAAACATTCACCGTTTTAAAAGATGCTTCTGCAACCGCTATTTACGGATCAAGAGCTTCGAATGGTGTAATTCTTATCACGACCAAAAAAGGCCAGGTCGGCAGCAAAATGAAACTTACCTATGACGGTAATACTTCAATCGCTACCGCTATTGATTTTATGAACGTCTATTCCGGTGATGAGATCAGGAAAATAGCCTTCGATAACAAAGACCTGTTTGGCGTTTCCAGCTTCAACAAACTTGGAAGTCAGAACACGAACTGGCAGAAAGAGCTTTTCCGTACAGCCGTTTCCCAGGATCACAACCTGAGTTTATCCGGCGCATATAAATCATTGCCATACAGGGTTTCTTTAGGATTCACTGACCAGAATGGTATTATGAAAAATACGGACATGCAAAGGACTACTGGTTCTATCAGCCTCAACCCTACACTATTTAATAAATCTTTGCAGGTTAATATCAACCTGAAAGGCATGAGCACCAACCAGAATTTTGGTGACGAAGGCGCTTTAGGAACAGCTATAGGTATGGATCCTACACAGACCATCAAAGACGGCAACCTGCTTTCGGATGGTTATTACCAATGGGCCAACTACGGCGCTACTCTTGGAACACCTAACCCGGTTCAGCAACTTATGGCTGACGACAACAGGTCGAAAGTTCAGCGTGTTATCGGCAATGTCCAGTTTAATTATAAAGTACCTTTTATTACCGGGCTTAATGCAAATTTAAACCTCGCAACCGATTATACCGAAAGCAACGGTCATAATAACCGTCCTTATACAACACCTTCCACTCTTACCTCGTCGTATTGGGGATACTTACATGATTATTCCGGGAAAAACCGTAACAACCTTCTGGATTTTTACCTCAACTATGTAAAAGATCTTAAATCGATCCGTAGCAAAATTGATGTTACTGCAGGGTATTCATGGCAGCATTTCAAACGTGATGGCAACCAATCTACTACCGGTTATCATTTCCCTGGCGAAACAGCCCAGTTGGATACAAGTGCTTTTGTTACTGAAAATTACCTGGTTTCATTCTTTGGTCGTTTCAATTACACCCTTATGGACAGGTATTTACTAACATTCACACTTCGTGATGATGGTTCTTCCCGTTTCTCCAAGAATAACCGTTGGGGGCTTTTCCCGTCAGCAGCTTTTGCATGGAAAATTAAAGAAGAATCGTTCCTGAAAGATGTTAAAGCTATTTCTGATTTGAAACTGAGATTAGGCTGGGGTGTTACAGGCCAACAGGATATTGGTAATGATTATCCTGCTCAGGCAACTTATATCACTTCTTCACCGGGTTCATATTATATGATCGATGGCAAATATATCCCCACTTTACGTCCGAGTGCTTATGACCCGGATATTAAATGGGAAGAAACAACTACCCAGAATATAGGATTAGATGTTGGTTTCGCCGATAACCGTATTACAGGATCATTTGACGTATACAAACGTACAACCAAAGATTTGCTGAATACTGTTACTGTTCCCAGCGGAAGTAACTTCTCCAACACATTGCTGACTAACGTAGGCAGCCTCGAAAACAAAGGTGCTGAAGTATCCCTGAACCTGGTTCCCATTTCGAAAAAGGATATGTACCTGAGTTTAGGATTCAATGTTGGCTACAATGTTAACAAAATCACTAAACTGAATTTTACCGATGATCCTAACTATGCAATTTATGAAGGTGATGCTTTTTCCGGTATAAAACAAATAACTAAAGTTGGATATCCTGCACATTCATTCTTCCTGAACAAACAGGTGTATGATGCTAATGGCAAACCGATTGAAGGTGTGTATGTTGATCTTTCAGGACAAGGTGGTACTGTGAATGGTGATAATGCTGATAAATATATCTATCATAATCCCGCTCCTGATTACCTGATGGGATTTTCTCTCAGGTTTACGTATAAAGACTTCGATTTTTCCGGTTCAACCCGTGCAAGTATCGGCAACTATGTTTACAACCAGGTTGCAGCCCGTACTTCTCTTGACCAGATGTTCACAAACGAATGCTGGCGTAATGCACCCACTTACTTAAGTGAGACAAACTTTGTGAAACGTCAGTTCACCAGCGATTATTTTGTTGAAAATGCTTCTTTCTTTAAATTGGATAATTTAAGTGCAGGTTACAAATTCGACAATATCGTTAGCAAGCTGAATATGCGCGTGAGCTTTACCGTTCAAAACGTGCTCACTGTTACAAAATACAGTGGTCTCGATCCCGAAGTGTCCGGTGGTGTTGATAACAACTTCTATCCCAGGCCCCGTACATTCATGCTTGGTGTAAGTTTAAGCTATTAATCATCTAAAAACTAAACAGATATGAATAAGATAATAATAATAGGAATTTTTCTTTCAGCATTGATGATATCATCGTGCGTGAAAGACCTGGATGTAACTCCGATTGACCCAAATAAAATTCTGGCAGGAAACTTAAATGATAATCCTGAATACATGAAGCAGGCTTTGGGCAAAGTTTATGCCAGTTTTATGATCTCTGGCCAGGGTGCTAATGGTGGCGATGATATTGCTGCTTCCGATGGTAACTTCTTTACCACCATGCGCGCACTTTGGAACTGCCAGGAAATTACTACAGATGAAGCCATCTGTGCCTGGGGTGATGTTGGTATAGCCGATTTAAATACCCAGACCTGGAGTTCACAGAATCCGTTCCTCACTGCATTGTATCAAAGGTTAAGTTTAAGTGTAACTTATGCCAATGAATATATCAGGAATACCGACGGAAGTACTGACCCTAAATTAATGCAATACAATGCAGAAGCCCGTTTTCTGAGGGCTTTGGCTTACTCATGGAGCATGGACCTTTTTGGAAATCCGGCTTTCACCACCGAAGCTGATCCTGTTGGCAAATTCTTCCCATCACAATTGGATAAGGATATGCAAACCGGAAGGACCAAATTGTTCAACTATGTTGTGAAAGAGCTTAAAGGCATTGAAGGCAAACTGGGCGAACCCGGATCTTCATATCCACAGGCTGATAAAGGTGCATGCTGGATGTTGCTGGCAAGAGTGTACCTGAATGCAGAAGTGTATACCGGAACGGCAAAATACGACAGCTGTAAAATCTATTGTGATAAGGTGATCAACAGTAAAAAATATTCGTTGGCTACCAATTATCGCCAGAATTTCAGTGCCGACAATGATGGGAAACATAACCCGGAAATGATTTTCGCATGGGACCAGGATGGCATTAATGTACAGGGATATGTTGGCACCACATTTATCATTGAATCCAGCAGCGATTCAAGGTATCTGAGCGCAAACAAAATTCACGGCCTCACTTCGAACACCAACTGGAATGGTAACCGTTCCAAGAAACAATTCATGTATGTATTGTTGGGTGATACCATAGCAACCTACGGGAATGTTCCTATTCCATGGACTACCGATACTTTGTTTGCTAAATCACCAGACAAGCGCATCTATTGCAAAGTGAAAAAAAGTGTTGATATTCCAAGTCCTTCGTCGAGCGGCGATTACGGTATTGGCGTGTATAAATTCACTGCCAACAATGCTGACGGCTCCCAGGCTTTAAATTATAACACTGCATTTGCCTCCACCGACTTCCCTGTTTTCCGTTATGCTGATGCTTTGCTTATGAGAGCCGAATCTAAATTCAGGTTAAATGATGCTACAGCAGTTGATGACGTTAATGCAGTCAGGACACGGGCTTTCGGAAATTCATCCGGAAATATCACAGCCGGACAGCTTACAGCTGATTTCCTGTTAGCTGAGCGCGGCCGTGAGTTTTACTACGAAGCTCAAAGGCGTACCGACCTGGTTCGTTTTGGCAAATTTACCAATGGAAATTACAACTGGGCCTGGAAAGGGAACACGTTGAATGGAACCAATACCGACAAACATCTGAACGTATTCCCTATTCCATCCGATGAAATTTCCTCTAATTCGAACATCCAGCAAAACCCTCAATATTAATCCTTTAAACTTTTAAACAATGAAGAAAAATTTAATCATATATTTAACTGTCATTGGGTTGATTGGTCTTTTTTCCGGTTGCAAAAAGGATGAGACAAGAGTCGTTATGTCGGCCAGCCCAACCGCTCCAACAATAGTGACCATGCCCAACCTTACACTGGAAAGGGTAAATGGATCCAAGACGTTAACGTTTGTTGGCACTCCACTTGATGCCGGTTTCCAGGCTTCAACAAATTATTTTCTTGAAGCTGCTGCTGCAGGAACTAAATTTGCAAGCCCTATCGCCATCTTATCAGGATCACAGGACGCTGAGATGAAAATTTCCGTCAGTGACCTGAATGGGATTTTACTCAGAAATTTCCCTGCCGACAAGGTATCTTCAGTAGATTTTCGTATTCGTTCTGTACTTGTTGCTGATGCTGGTAACGGCGTTGCACCTTTTGTTTACAGTTCAGAAACTAAAAATGCAGCAGTTACACTTTACGGCTTACCACGTCTTGATCTGATTGGTTCAGGTATGGACCAGAAAATTGAATCCCCTTTAGGAGATGGCAAATATTCAGGTTATGTAAAACTTGATATCACTAAACCATTTACTTTTAAAGATCCGGATGCTAACATCGTTTATGGTGGTACCGCAGGAACACTTTCAGTTAATGGCGCCGCCATAACCCCGGAAACAAATGGTTACAACTATGTAGTTGCCGATACAAAAGCTCTTACCTTCAAACTGTCTCAATACGAGATTGGCTTAGTAGGTTCCGCTACAGCAAATGGATGGAATTCGCCAGATACAAAAATGGATTACGATTCAAAATCCGGGCAATGGTATATCAACAATGTTGATTTAATAGATGGTGAAATCAAATTCAGATTTAATGATGGTTGGGCATGGAATTTAGGATGGAATGCAGGTAAAACTGCCCTGGAACATAACGGCGGTAATGTCGCAGTTGCTGCGGGCAATTATAACGTCAGGTTAACCATCACTCAATTTACGGCTCCTGAAGCTGGTACATTCACCCTTACTAAAAACTAACTTACCTTTTCCGGCTGGTTCGCTGTATCTATCTGAAGCACCGCTTTGTATAAACACAGTGAACCAGTTACAGGGTAAATCAAGTTAAATCCTTAAATCAGTTCCTAATTGAAACTCATAAAAAAAAATCCATGAAAAGAAAGTCTATATATAGAATATTGGCCATCCTTTTTACCGCGACAATCTTTTTTGCCGCCTGTACTAAGGACGACCCAAACGTAAGATTAGATCCTAAACTCTCAACCGCACAATTATTAAATGTTTCATCAAGTGGTGCAACAGTGATCGGTTTTGTAGTTGCACAGGGAGATGGTTTTGTCGAAAAAGGAGTTTGTTACAATACCGCAACAGCACCAACTATTGCCAACTCCAAAACTGTTTATACCGGAGCTACCACAGCTGCTACTTTTAATGTAGCTATGACCGGATTGGCCTATGCCACCAAATACTATGTTCGCGCATACGCAACAGATGTAAATGGCATTACTGTTTATGGTGAAGAATTTTCATTCACAACTTCGCCTATTGTTCCTGCACTTGCTACTGCTGCAATTACGGATATTTCCGGCAATTCGGCTACCAGCGGGGGTATGGTATTGGTTGATGGCGGTGCTTTGGTTACAGTTCATGGTGTGTGCTTTGGTCTGAATCCAGCTCCGACTACTGACGACAGCAAAACTTCTGATGGAAAAGCTGCCGGCCCATACGTAAGCGCTCTTACCAGCCTCAAAGGAAACACCAAATACTATGTTCGTGCCTATGCTACAAATGCAGCCGGAACAGGTTACGGTCCTGAAGAATCGTTTACTACTCTGGTTGACAAACCTGTTGTTACCACAGCAGCAGTTTCAGCAGTTACCAAAGTATCAGCTGTTTCGGGTGGCGAAGTTACTTATGATGGTGGTGGTACAGTTTCGGCCCGCGGCTTAGCCTGGGGATTGAATGCTGATCCTACAACAGCCGATAATATTATTGACGGAGGTAATG
>CAIWMA010000351.1 GCA_903913645.1 uncultured Bacteroidales bacterium
AATCCGCAAGGACTCTCTAACGAGCGAAAACATAAGTAAACTGAATAATTTGCCTGGCAAAAACAAGATTTTAACTGGTACTTCAAGTTCAAATCCGGATAAAAAGGAATTTGTAACCTTACAGGATTCAAATGCACAATACGCCTATACTGTCAACAGCGACCTTGATACATTATTGCAAAAAAGAACCACACCTGAAGAATACCTTAGCCAGCAGAAAAAGATGCCGAAAGACAAGAAAGACGGCTACCTGAAGCGGATAATTACTGTTAAAATTCTGAAGATAAACCTGAAAGGTGAAGAAGGTAAAAAGGAATTTTTCAATAAACTCACCGAAACGTTTCTGCATAACATCCCCAAAGCATTGTTTTTCCTGTTACCGATTTTCGCCTTTTTCCTGAAGATTCTTTACTTTCGGAAAAAGCAATTTTATTACGTTGATCATGCAATACTTAGCCTTCATTACTTCAGCCTTATTTTTATCCTGCTTATACTAAGTAATTATATCCTAGACGCGATTTTTGGAACGGGTATTTTTACTTTCCTGGCATTCGTGTGGATGTCAGCTTATATGTTAATTGCTATGAAAAGGCTTTATGGAGAAAGATGGGGACGAACTATTTTTAAATTCATTACGCTTGGTTTCCTGCTCATTTTTGCAATCATAATCACCCTAATCGGGAATATGGCGTGGACTGCATTTATGATCAGCTGAGAAAATTATAAATCTAAATTTTATCTGAGCTACATTTAGGTATATTACTCAAACTCCTGAATTCTGAATGAAGAAAATTCAGGTTCATTTCTTTTATTTAACAGAATCAGCAGCCTGAAAACACAACCTAAATTATTAGACTAAATGTAAAGCAAATGCAACTTTTCGTCGTAATTTTATACCTTTATTGAAAACACTGAAATTATCAATAAAAGCAAAATCAGTTGGACCTATGAAAAAACATTTACTTTCGCTGCTTCTGATATTAATGGCATGTTCATTAACCTTTGCGCAACAGCCTTTTTTTACCGTTAAAGGGTTTGTGGTTAATCTTGAAACCGGAACACCGGTTGCCGGACAACCAGTATACATTGTACTTGACAGTGTTTATTCGGCTTACAGCAACAAAGCAGTCACTGATGAAAACGGTTTATACACCTTTCAGGTTCCCTATTTCCCAATCACAACTCAAGGTGCAATTGTGGTGTATACATACGACTGCCAGGGAATGATGGTTCAGGGAGCAGGCTATTTAAATACCGGTGTGCCTGAAATTATTATCAATTTGAGTATTTGCGGTAATTCTATTCCCGGTTGTAGAGCGCTTTTTAAATATATGATACAAGCGAACGATATGCTTTCTATTGCTTTTTATGATGGGAGCAGTACATTAACTGGTTCAGCAAAAATCAGCTATGCCTGGAATTTTGGCGACAGCATTACTTCGACTGAACAAAATCCTGTTCACAGCTATGGAAAACCAGGGGTTTACAATGTATGCCTTTCAATAAAAAGCAGTGATCCTGTATGCAGCAGCATTATTTGTTTACCTGTTACCGTAGGCTCTCCAACGCCAGGTCCATGTGAAAGCTCTTTCGGTTATTACTTTGATTCGATAAGTCAGCAATATGTTTTTGAAGGTTTGTCGTTAAATCAACAGGCTACCGGATGGAAATGGGATTTCGGTGACGGGACTTCCGCAAGTGGTCAAAAGGTTACACATATTTTCAATAGTAATAATGGCAGTTATACGGTTTGTTTAATCTCTATCGTTGCAAGTGCGGATGGTACTGTTTGCACTTCCACTTCTTGCCAGGATCTGTTACTATACAATCCTTCTCCCTGCGAAAGTTCTTTCTGGTATCAGCCTGATTCTATATCTGGAACAGGTTTTATCTTTGAAGGATATGCAAAGAATAATCAGATCAGTTCATGGAAATGGGATTTCGGCGACGGAACGACTGCATCAGGGCAAAAAGTATCACATTCGTTTGCCAGCACAAATGCAAATCCTACCGTTTGCTTAACTACTACCGGAGTCGACTCCAGCGGAGATACCTGTACACATTCCGCCTGCCAGAATATTTATATATACATTCCTACGCCTTGCGAAAGCTCTTTCAAGTATTACCCTGATTCTACAGGAAGTTTTACTTTCGAAGGATATGCCAAAAACAGCCAGGTTGATACATGGATGTGGGATTTCGGCGATGGAACCACTGCCACAGGGCAAAAGGTTTCTCATACGTTTCCCATCATCAACAATGTTATTGCCAAACATTATGTTTGCCTTACAACTTCAGCAACAGGTGCTAGTGGCGTGGCGTGCACATTTAGCTCGTGCCAGGATGTAAATATAAACATCCCATCTCCATGCGATAACTATTTTAAAGCGTATTCAGAAGATGGATTTACATACACATTTTCAGGTGCAGTTGCTTCGGGTGCAAACCCACTTTACTACTGGAATTTCGGCGATGGAACCTCCGATACCGGCCAGTTAGTTACTCATGCCTTTGGCAAAATAAATTCTACATTTAATGTTTGCCTCACTACTGTTATGCCTGTTCCGGGTTCTATGTGGATTTTTGAATGCAAGAGCGTTAGTTGCCAGACAATATCTACAGGGATTGACAACCCGGAGTGCAAGGCTGTTTTTTCTGCCATCCCGGATTCGACGAAAAACACCTACCGCTTCCAGACCCAATCGCAAAAAAAATACAGTTATTCCTTCTGGGATTTCGGTGATGGGATTCAGTCATTCGAAGTGGATGTTGTGCATACGTATTCATCGCCGGGTATATATATTGCGTGCCTTACAGTTGTTGACAGCATAGCAAATTGCAGCGACAAGTCATGCCAGGAAATATGGGTTGACATGATACAGCCAGGCTGCCAGGCTTCGTTTACAGTTGTTCAGGCTGATTCGTCGAATTCAACAACATCGGGATTCATGTTTTTTAATACTTCGGCTCCCGGATATACAAACCAGAAATGGTCGTTTGGCGACGGAACCGGATCGTACGAACTGAACCCGGTTCACTTGTATAACCTGGCTGGTGTATACAATGCCTGTCTTACCATATGGGATTCGCTTGGAAAATGCCAGAGCAACTATTGTATGGATATATATGCAGGAAAAATCATCAACGACAATACGGTTTCAGGAATTGTGATTGCTGGTAATAAAGTTGCTGACCACGGATTGGTTTGGCTTATCAGTCCCAATAATAACTATAACGCTGAGCTACAGATAGACTCCACAGGGATTTATCGCTTTACCGGGGTACCTTACGGGAAGTACTATATTTATGCTATGCTTACTCCGGGTTCTGCCGAATTCTTCGGATATATGCCCACTTATTACGCCAGTTCACTTTCGTGGCAGGGAGCTACCTTAATTTCAACTGGCGAACCGAATGCATGGTACCAAATTAGTCTTATTCCTTCCATGTTCACAAGCTATGGGAATGGTGTAATTACAGGTACTGTAAACTGGGGCGGGATAATTATTAAAGCCGGCAACGACCCTATGGCCAATGTTGAGGTAGTTTTGTATAACTCTGACGGAAATCCTGTAGCATATACTTTTACCAACAGCCAGGGAACTTTCGAATTCAACGGACTGGCCTTTGGCGAATATACACTGCAGGCAGAAATGCCGGGAAAAGCTACACAACTGATTCCGGTCAGCCTTTCGGAAAACGCTGCTTCAGCTAATATCGACTTTATTGCTAATTCAACTGAAATTTTTGTTTTAGGTCTGAACGATCGTGATAAAGCGCAACTGCTGGCCGGCAATCCATATCCGGATCCTGCAGGTGAAAACCTTTACATTAAACTGAATGCTTCGGCTACGCGTGATGCTGTAGCAGATATAATCGACGTACAAGGCAATATTGTACGTTCTGAATCCATTGCATTACCCGGAGGCAATAATCTCATCAGTATCTCCACAGGTGGTCTCAGCAAAGGGATTTATATGCTCAGGATTAAATCCGAGGGGTACAAACCGGTTTATCGTAAGTTTATCAGGTAACTACCTGGATACAGGAACTAATTTCCGTAAAACAAAGCAGCCCTGGCATAGATTGCCGGGGCTGTTTCGTTTAAGATTCTACCTGACTGTTATTGATAGAATAGAATTACTTAATAATCATTTTCGTAGAAGCAACTACTCCGCTTTCAGTTACCAGCTGACAAATATAAACTCCCTTTTCGAGCGATCCTTTCAATATGGTAAAGGAACCTGAATTCCGGGTAACAACAGGATAAACCCTTATGCCAATCGAATTATATATTTGAACCTGGGTTTTGATAAATTTATCAGGTGCTATATTGGTAAGCGTAAGTTCCGCAGATTCACCTGTTGGATTAGGCGATAATTTTATTTCTGCATTTTTCAGTTGCCTGCTATGTAAGCCCAACGAATTGTTTTGCCTTACCCATACCTGGTGAAAAGTTGAAGGCGTATTGCATGGATAATCATCGACTTCCCAACGCCGTTTGCATGCAGGGTCAGTACCACCTAGATACCAGTGATAGGTTGATCCTTTCCATAAAGGATAATCTGTCATGGCATAATTTCCCCTGTCAGTTATGGACATGTTAATTGCAGCTGGCAGGAATGTGGTATGAGTAGCCAAAGGCGTAAAATTTGAACTGATTCCTTCAGTTGATCCAATACCGGTTTTAAAGTATGAAACTGTTCCGGTATGTGTGGTGGTAAAATTCATAACCCGGTCATGCCCTGCGGAGATTCCATAAAAACGGACTTCATCAAAGTAAAGCGCTCTCATCAGGGCTGTATCCGCATGACCCCAATAAATGCTTGTACTTTCATCATTGCCAAGTGTGGTAAGTCCCTGTAAAGGAAGACTGACAGTAAATACTGTTAAAGCAGGATCGGTATTTTCAAGATGATTGTAATTTAAAACCAGCGTCCATCCTCCCCCATCAGTGGTCATATCACACTGACAGTCCATCGAAGGTAAGGGCCCTGTTCCGTCAGGATCAATAACATACACTCCGCTTGGAGCTGAAGGATTTACAAAATGAATTTCACTGCAATTCCTCAAAGTCTGAGCCTGGAGTGAGCAAGAATTAAATTGCATCAAAACCAGGATTGTTAGTATCACTAGCGCAAAACCAGGAAAAGCATGTGTTTTTGTTGTTTTCATAGGATTTCAGTTTATAAACGGATAAATTTACTATTGCTGATTTAAATGCAAATGGAATAAATTTTATGAATACTAAATTAGATTGAATTCCAAAGGTAAGCTGATTTAAAGCTGTTTAAACCTGGCATGAAGAATAATGTGAAGGTTAGGACTTAATTCGAAAATCAAAATGGCATATTATAAATATCTGAAAAATTATCTGCAAAAAATATTGATAAAATATTTGACGAAGCAAGATGATATTTTTGTACTTTCACATTGAAATATAAAATATTCTATTTAATATTTAGTATTAACGAAATATTGACTCACTTTATAGTATAATACAGCAAGTATAATTTATTAACCTAATTTCTTGTAAGCTTTTCCCGAAAACTTGTGAATTTATATTTTTCTATAAAGCATTAACTGATAAATTGATATCTGATGAAAAAATCTCCAATCCTTGTTTTAATTACAGTATTGACTATTAATTATGTCTATGCTCAACCTGAACTTAGCAATAGTTCAAAGTACGGTGTCGGCAATTCTGAAGCGCAACAGTTGCAGGGAGATTGTAACCGGCTTTCAGAAAACCTGGTTTCACATCTGCCGCAGGCACGAAACAAACAACCAAAATCTGTACAAATCTCCTATTCGCAGTATGACACAATTGTCCTTTACAGCACAACTGGAGAATCCGCCCGAAATACACGAACCTTCAACTCTAAAGGCAATGTATTAACCAGTAAATATGAAAAATGGATACTCAATGCCTGGGTTGATTCAACAAAAATAACTCAAACTTACGATGCGAATGGAAACAGTTTGTCATTGCTATCCGAGAAATGGAAAAATAACGCCTGGCTTGGAATTGTAAGATATACCTATACAAATGATGCAAAAGGGAACAGGCTGACTGAAATATACGAAACATGGCAAAC
Organism: uncultured Bacteroidales bacterium; assembly: GCA_903913645.1. Taxonomy (GTDB): domain Bacteria; phylum Bacteroidota; class Bacteroidia; order Bacteroidales; family UBA4417; genus UBA4417. The sequence goes on from CAIWMA010000351.1 coordinate 6,099, forward strand.
CAATGCATGGCTGAATTCCGACAGGCACACAAGCACCTATGATATAAAAGGAAACAAGCTTACAGTTGTTAACGAAACCTGGCAAAGCAGCGCCTGGTTGGCTTTCGACAGGAATACATATACCCACGACGACAACAATAATATATTAATTCAGCTGAATGAACGATGGACAAACAATACCTGGGTGGGGTATTATAAATATACCAATTCATACGATGCCTTTAAAAATGTTCTAACTGCACTTAGTGAATTTTGGATAAATAACGCCTGGATTGGTAACAGCAGATACACATATGCATACGATAACAATGGGAGACTACTTTCCGAATTATTTGAAAAATGGGTAAATAGTACCTGGGTCGGTACATCAAGATCTTCTGTTATATGGGATGCAAACGGGAATAAACTGTCGAGCCTTTCGGAATACTGGCAAAACAATGCCTGGGTAATTACAGGCGCATCTACCTTTACCTACAATGCAGCCGGAAACAAGCTGACCGAACTGCAGGAAACCTGGCCCACAAATTCGTACCAGGCCTCCAGGTATACCTATGGGTATGATGCTAATGAAAATATGCTTAACAATTCAGCCGAACATTGGCTTACCAACGCCTGGGTGAACTTTAATAAATATGCCTTTACATATGATGCCAATGGAAACAATCTTTCCTATACATACAGTACCTGGCAGAACAGTGCGTGGTTAAATGACAGTAAAAAAAGCTATACCTACGATTTCAATGGAAATTTGCTTACCGATATGCTCGAAGTATGGCTAAACAATGCCTGGAGTAATGCAAGCAAATTCACCTATACGTTCGATCCGAATGGAAACTCCCTGACCGAAAAATTTGAATTATGGACGAACAACCAATGGACTCCTGCAGCAAATCAAACGCTAAAGGTCATTTCTCAAAAAATAGCGGTAATCTCTTTTTATGCCTTTTATAAATATAAAGCAAGCTGGACTACTTTTAATACTACCGGAATAAATCAATTAATTACGAATAATGAACAATTGGCAATTTACCCTAACCCGGCAGGTAACCTGCTACAAATTAATTACGAAACGACTAAGCCGGGTAAAGTACAAATAGAAATTATTGATTTGAATGGCGTAGTATTGGAACAGCAATCGCTGAACAGTCAAAACGGCACAAATCATTTGGCCATCCCGGTAGCAGAGTTAACTCCAGGTTTGTATTTATTATATTTTAAAAGCAATACTAAAACACAGGTCATTAAATTTATAAAAAAATGAAGCATATTTTCATCACATTATCAGCCATTCTATTCGCAAGCCATATAGTTTCAGGCCAATCAAAAATAACTATCCAGGCTGCATACAATATCAAATCAACCAGATCATTTGCAAACGCTGATACCATAGTATTTAATCCTGATCTGACCTATGGGACTTTAACCGATGTTGACGGCAATATTTACAAGACCATAACTATTGGTAAACAGACCTGGATGGCTGAAAACCTGAAAACTACCCGTTTTAATGATAAAACCGAAATACCCAACGAAATCAATAGCTTGGCGTGGCCCGCTTTAACTACTCCATCCTATTGCTGGTACAATAACGATTCGTCTGCCAATAAAGCCACTTATGGCGCGCTTTACAACTGGAAAGCAGCAAGCACCGGCAAGCTTGCGCCTGCTGGCTGGCATGTATCGTCAGAGGATGAATGGACTGTGCTTGCGAATTTCCTTATAGCTAACGGGTATAATTTCGACGGCACTACTGTTAACCAGAAATATGCAAAATCCTTAGCTTCAGCTGCCGGATGGCCTCCTTCTACAAGTCCGGGGTCGGTAGGTAAAACCGATTATCCCGAAAAGCGCAATGCCACCGGCTTTACAGCTATGCCGGGTGGAATGCTTAACAGCAGCGGCACTTTCAGCTACATTGCCAACTTTGGTTTCTGGTGGACTTCAACTGAGTGGAACGATAAACTAGCATGGTCAGGGTACATGTTTACCAATTACATCACTATGATCCCGGGAAACGATATGAAGAGTTGCGGCTTTTCGGTTCGTTGTGTGAAAGACAGCGTTTCAACCACAGATGTTAGAATTTACGGCAGCAAAGGCAGCCGTGGCCTTACCCTCTACCCTACTCCCGCGCATGAGCAGCTTCAGATTACTTTTGAAGCGACAATGCCGGGCGACGTGCAAATAGAAATTATTGATTTGCATGGCGTAGTGTTGGAGCATCAAATCCTGAGCAGCCAGAACGGCTCTAACCATGCAACAATCCCGGTAGAGCACTTAATACCAGGCTTGTATTTATTCCGTTTGCATACTGGTAATTCATCCAAAACCATACAATTTATTAAAAACTAAATTGGATCTGTAATCCGATATTCAGTAATTTATCAATTACGACCTAACACCACAATTGTAATGGTATAAACGAGATTATAAGAAGTTGATAATGAAACAATAGATTAAATAAGATAATGGGGAAAGTGGTATATATTTGTTGCTATTAAGTCGTTAGCAGCAATACTTGCAGAAATCGCAAAACCCTGAAAATTAATAATATGACATCAAAATGTTAAACATCAAAAAGGCAATTACAAAGACACATTTCTATTTATTACTTTTCATCATTTTGAATTTAGGATTTAAGTCATTCGTTGAAATTAGTCTAAACCATAGAATTGCATTTTTGATTAAAACCATAATATATTTGACAGGTGCAATTCTTTTCTTTCTGAATCTTAAACCATTTAAAAAAGTTGCTTTGTATTTTTCAATTTTCGTCTGGACACCTTTGATTGCTGCTTCATTTTGGATATTTCACGGAGTATTTTTAGGATTAGTATCGTCAATATTTTTGTCCCCAATTTTTCCGAACGAAATTCAATACAAAAAAGACAACTTGAAAGTTTATTCTAAATTTCAAGGATTTCTCGGAGCTTGCTGTACCTACGAGATCACAGAACAAAAGTTCTTTCTTTTTGAAAAACATCTTGGAGAAATAAAACATGAAAGTATCGACTTTAAAAACTTTGACATGAAAGTTGAAAATGATTCTATAAAAATGAAGTTTAAGGAATCTAACTACGACTTCGAGAAAAGACAAGAATTTAGAACTGATTCAATAATTAAACTGAAAATCAAATAAGTACTGCTGCTAACAAACGCTATAGCAAATGCGGGGTTTGCGTGTTCGTTGAAACATTTGGAATCTTTACATACATTTACCGATAAATCGGTACAGGTTTCCGAAAAGTCGGGACAGGCGTGCTGGCAGACTTTGAGCAACAATTTATTCCCGCACTTGCCATTACCTGTCCCGATTTATCGGGAACTTGTCCCGTGCAACGGGAGCGTCAGCCGTTACCGCCAATACTGTTGAAAAAAAATGCCACCGAGAAACTTTAAAATATTTTTGAATAATGTTCACTAATTAGCTAACTTTGCACAGTGAAAGAAAAATTCGTCAGAAACATATTTTATTATAAGAACTATTATCTTGACTTTTACGCGACCCTAAATCCCGAAGTTAAGAAGAAGTTCAACTGGACATTATAACTTGTTTCAGAAATAGAACGTGTTCCTGAAAAATATTTCTCTCACATGACAGGTTCATCGGGACTCTTTGAAATCAGGGTCGAGGTCGGGTCTAATAT
>CAIWMA010000352.1 GCA_903913645.1 uncultured Bacteroidales bacterium
ATGATTTACGGAATAAATAAAAATCACTAAAATGTGATCGGGCGAAAAACAACAAGCTGCATGGCTACAAAGAAATCGAGAACGGGACTTTTGATTCGTGATTTTTTGATTTGAGTCTGCATATTTGATACATAGAACTTTAAATCTGAAAATTGATTGATTTTTAATCCTTATTTTCGAAAACAGAAGCACTCTATTTATGAACCATCATTCTTAGCTTACTTAAATCATATCCATTTTTTATTAACCTGCCTGTAATAAATTGCAAGGTTTCTTTTTGCATCTCAGGTGTGCGGCATAATATCCCAAGGTATTTACGGATTGAGGCTGAAACAACACTCTTTAAACTTCCTGGTCTCTGCTAATTGTCGCATATACTATCATTTTCCACCTTCTAAATTTCTTTTCATCTTTTTCCGGACTAATTTTCTGAATTCAAATTAAAGAATACATTTGTATTTACAAATGTTAAGATTTATGTCAGAGTTATTGGCCTCGTACGAACGAATACTTCTTGAGAAGCTCAAAAATGATGACCAGGCAGCATTTACCATAATCTTTACAAAATATTACCAGGACCTGGTTCGGTTTTCATTCAGTTTTACCAGGGATTCAGATGCATCTGAAGAAATTGTTCAAGAAGTATTCCTGAAATTCTGGGAGAATCGCAACTCTTTTGTTATACATAATTCCCTAAAATCATTCTTGTTAAAGGCTGTTCAAAACCGAAGCATCGATAGTTTGAGGCATGTGCATGTAACCCATAAATATGCTGCTGTTATCCTGGAGCATCCGGATCTTTCGGAAAATGACACTGAAAATTACATTCTACACTCTGAACTGGAAGCCAATTTGAACCATGCTTTAGAAAAAATTCCCGCTCAATATGCGGAAGCATTCAGGATGAGCCGTATAGAAACCCTTAGCTACCTAGAAATTTCACAGAAACTTGGTATATCAGTGCGTACAGTTGAGGTAAGAATAAGTAAAGCTTTAAGTTTTTTGCGGCAAGAATTAAAGGATTTTCTTCTGATAGTTATATTGTATTTTCAGTTATTTTATTAACATAGTTATAGCTAGGCTACCTTTCCCATTACGGGAAAATACGATATTGAAAAAAAATATCGTTTGGTGATGTGGAACTTTAATTTTAAAACGTCGTTATGATGATTCAAGAAAATATGGATAAAAATAATTCCGGTTTGATAGATAATTTAATTGCAAATTATCTGGTAGGCAATGCTTCGGAAGATGAAATTCTGGAGCTGGAATCATGGATTCATGAATCGGATGAAAATCAAAAATATTTCAGGCAATATAAAAACATATGGGATGCTTCTGTTGAGTTGCCAATTGAAACCGATAAAGCCTTAGCGAAAGTATTAAAACAGATAAATAGAGGAAACACTCAAATAAGTATCTGGCAGATTTTGCAAAGAGTGGCAGCAATTTTGTTTATCCCTTTACTTGTTTCTATGCTTTGGCTAACAGCCGGAAAATATTTCAAAACAGCAAACGATAGTGTAACGTATAACAAAGTGGTTGCCGCATTTGGAACCTTTTCTTTATTAGAACTTCCGGATGGGTCAAAAGTCTGGTTAAATTCAGGAAGCAGTTTACGATATCCCGATAAATTTAAAAGTGATAACCGTACCGTATATCTTATCGGCGAAGCTTACTTCGAGGTTCACTCCGATAAAACTATGCCTTTTCTTGTCAATACTCCATATTTTACAGTAAAAGCCACCGGCACCAAGTTTAATGTAAGGACAGAGAAAAATTTTCGCTCTCCTTCAGTTACGTTAGTAGAAGGAAAAGTTGCCGTAGAGAAATTGAATTCAGGTAAACAGAATGGGCTGATCACCATTCTTCAGCCCAATCAGCATATGACGTATGATACCTTAAGCGGTCATGTCGTTATTCAAACCGAAGATACATACAAACATTTTGCATGGAAAGACGGTAAGCTGGTTTTCCGAAATGACAATATCAGTGAAGTTGCCAGGAGAATCAGTCTTCAATATAATGTAGATATAGAAATAAAAGGTGACGAAATTAAAAAATATCGCTACAGGGCAACCTTTGAGGATGAACCTCTGGGTGAATTATTAAGGCTCCTTAAAATTTCTTCTTCGATTGACTATAGCGAGGTTAAACCGAAAGCATTGCCTGATGGTACTTTCTCCAGGCGAAAGATTATAATATTTTCCGCTGTTAATTGATTTATAAAAGTCAAATGCCTATGTACTCATTTAAGACAGAAAATTAATCGGAAGTATCACCTACAGGAATCCGGGTTTATTTTATCAGGACCAGGAATTTTTAACAGGTACTTTTCCCCCTATCAGATCAAATAGTTGAATAAAAATTGAAGTTATCGAAACCGGATAATTTCATTTATAGGATCCGTATTGTCTTTTTACACCTTAAAACTAACCAATTTATGAGATTATTTTTACTTACAGGCCTGTTCTTCATTCTTATTTCAGTGCCGGGCCGGCTGTATGCACAGTCAACCAAAATAACATTAAACCTCGTTAATGTTCCTTTGAATGATGTGCTGAATGAAATTGAAAAAAAGAGCGATTTCACTTTTCTTGTCAATCAGGAAGTTGTGGATGTTAACCGGAAAGTAGACGCGGTTTTTACAAACACATCTATTAAAGATATCTTAAGCCAACTTTTTAAAGGCGAAAAAGTCAACGTTGTTACAAGTGATCACCAGATCATTATTTCTCCTACTAAAACTAAAGGCGGGGATTTTCAGCCAAAAAAAGTAAGCGGAAAGGTAACAGATGAAAAAACCGGAGAAACCCTAATTGGCGTTACCATACAAATTAAGGGCACTACATCAGGCACAACAACATCTGTTGATGGTACTTATACGGTTGAAGTGAAGTCGGCAGATGCAATTCTTGTGTTTTCCTATTTGGGGTATGAAACTAAAGAATTTCCGGTAAAAGATGCAGTAGTGCTTAATGTCGTACTGAGCCAGGTTGCAACTCAACTCGAAAGTGTGGTTGTAACCGCTTTAGGTATTAAACGTGAAGAGAAAGCCCTTGGCTATGCTGTTCAGAAAGTTGAAGGCAAAGACTTACAGACAGTAAGACCAGTTGACGTTGCAACCTCATTAACAGGTAAAGTTGCAGGTTTGTCGGTTTTAAACAGTACTGAATTTGGCGAAGCACCTTCTTTATCCATACGTGGCGAAGTACCACTTTTGGTTATTGATGGTGTACCATATGGCAACATGACCTTGAGAGATGTACCATCAGATGATATTGAAAGCCTTAGTATTCTTAAAGGCGCAACTGCATCAGCCCTATATGGTTATCAGGGTTCAAACGGAGCAATTATGGTTACAACAAAAAAAGGCAGCTCCAATAAAGGAATATCTGTAACTATTAATAGCGGCACTATGTTTGCAGATGGTTACCTGGCAATTCCAGAATCCCAATCTACTTATGGCCGTGCTGTTAATACAGCTGCTGATGGCACCCTTACTGCTGTTTCAAATGGCGATGGAGCCTGGGGCCCTCCTTTGGAAGGACAGGAAGTTATTCAATGGGACCCGATATCAAAAACCATGAAATCCATGCCTTATCTGCCTGTTGGGAAAGATAATTTTAAAAATTTCCTGGAGCCGGGGTATATTCTGAATAACAATTTAAATATTGTTCAGCAAGGAGAATTCGGAAGTTTTCGCGCTTCAGCTACCTGGGTAAAAAATAAAGGGCAATATCCCAATTCAATGTTCGACAAGTATACTTACAGTATTGGCGGGGACATGAAAGTGAATAAATTTACTTTATCATCCAGTGTTTCGTATAATAAACAAACCTCACCCAATTTAGGCTTCAACGGTTATACGGGATATGACCCTATGTATTCCATGTTAATATGGTCTTCGCCAGATTGGAATATGCTTGATTATAAGGATTATTGGATTGTGCCAAATGAATCCCAAAGCACTAGTTATACGGATACAAACAATAATCCCTGGTTCGACAGGAATGAAAGAATTCATAGTTTAAATAAAGATATTTTTAATGGAACACTATCATTGAGTTATGATCTTACGCCATGGCTAAAAGCAACTGTGCGTTCAGGATTTGATACCTATAGTAACCGGCAGGTGATCCGAATATCAAAAGGCTCATTAGTAAGTGCAGGTGCTTCAACGGTTATTGATTATGGTGGCCAGGTTTGGGGCGAAAGCAAGTTAGGTTCATACAACCTTGGACTTGGCAGGGGTTATAGTTTTAACAATGATTTTTTACTCTCCGGTAATCATTCGATCGAAAAATTTACAATTGACGGTTTTGTTGGAGGTACAATTAATTCCCGCCAGGACGAAGGAACAGATTCAAGAACACAGGGCGGCCTTTCTATTCCTGGTTTTTACTCACTCAAGGCTTCAGTATTGCCGGCTTACGTGTCTTCGAGCGTTGTAAAAAGGCAGGTAAACAGTTTGTATGGCAGGTTGTCATTTTCATGGAACAGGTTAGCGTATGCCGAAGGTACTTTACGTAACGACTGGAGTTCTACTTTATCTGAATCTACCCGTTCCTATTTATATCCTTCTGTTTCCGGAAGTTTTATCGTTTCGGAATTATTGCCCAAATTTAAATGGCTATCGCTATGGAAACTACGCGGCTCATGGACACAATCAAAAACACCTGCAGGAATCTATGAAATTAACCAGGTATTTTCACTTTCTCCTCTTGTCTGGGGGAATTTAAGTTCTGCATCTGTACCTACAACTATTCGTGGAACTGATTTGTTTCCTCAAGCTTCGGCTACATGGGAAATAGGGACAGCTGTTAACCTGTATAAGAACAGGGCTTCTGTTGATATATCGTATTATAACAAAAGAATGTATGATTTTATCGAATATGCGGACATAACTCCAGCATCAGGATACTACACCAAATTAATGAATTCTGGCAAGGAAACTACCCGAAAAGGTATTGAGATTACCCTGAATGGAACCCCGGTACAATCTGGTGACTGGCAATGGGATGTTTCAGTTAACTGGTCGAAATACGCAACGTATTATACTGCATTGGACCCGGTATTTTTTGATGACTACCCTTGGGTAAAAGTAGGTGAAAGGGTTGATGCATTTACCCTTTATGATTTTCAGCGCGATCCGGAAGGCAATCTTATTAATCAGTACGGACTGCCTCTCTATTCTGCTTATGCATCAAAGTTCGGAAACTCAGAGCCGGATTGGATTTGGGGTGCAAATACCACTATAAGATATAAAACCGTGAGTTTTACGGTGTCAATTGATGGCCGCGTGGGTGGATTAGCCCAAACGACAACCGAAATGTATATGTGGCGTGCAGGTTCGCATCCAAATTCTGTAACTCCTGAGAGGTACCTTGATGCTACCGTGCCAAATTCAAAAAACTATACCGGTCCGGGCGTGAAAGTAGTTTCTGGTGAAGCCACTTATGATACATACGGCAATATTACCAGTGATACCCGTGTATATGCTGTGAACGATGAGGCTGTAACTTATGAGTCATATGTAAACAGGGTTCACAGCGGTACTGCCTGGGGTGGCTCACCATCACCTCTCGAAGCATATACTACTACCTTTTTCAAAGTACGGGAAATGTCTCTAACCTACGATTTACCCAAGAGCATATATTCGAGGTTCAAATCAAAAGGAGTTTCAGTATCAGCAGTAGGCCAGAATATGTTTTTATGGGCAAAACAGTTTAAGTACTCTGATCCGGATGGTGGGTACGAAAACTTCAGTGACCCTTCCATACGCTATATTGGTTTCAACCTGAAATTCATTTTCTAAATAAGATTACGATTTTAAACTTTAACTTTTTTGCATTTGTAATGAAGCAAAGCAAAAGGATTTAAAAACTAAAACGTATCATAAAAAAACACTACAAATGAAAAATAAAAATAAATATATAAGATTAGCAAGCGCGCTCATTTTAATTTTCCTTGTTAGTTGTAACAAATTTGATGAAATAAACACCAATCCTGATACGACCACACAAGTGCCTCCTTCAATGGAATGTACCAATTTAGTATTAGGTATGCTCAGATCCGGGGGTGATGCCATGAGCTTTATTGGAACAAATGCGCTACCCAAATATGTTGGTTTTACACTTATGGGGAAAGTTGGAGCGCAATATAACAACATTGGAAGCAGTAGTTTTGGATCAATGACAATATTACCCAATATTGAAGCCATGTTGGAATCAGCTAAGGGTAGTACAATGGAAAATTCATACAAAGGTATTGCCAGTTTTACCAAAGCATTTAGCTTTTATAGAATGACAATGTGGATGGGAGATATTCCTTATACCGAAGCAGGTAAAGGCGCTGACGGACTTTACAAACCTAAATATGATACCCAGGAAGAGGTTTTTTTAGCTGTTTTGAATGACCTGAAAGCAGCTGACGAATACTTTGCAAATGGTGTTACATTTTCCGGCGATCCAACACCCTATGCCGGTGATCCGAAAAAATGGAGAAAAGCCGTTAATGCTTTCTCGCTGAGAGTGCTGATGAGTTTGAGTAAGAAAGAGAACGTAGCATCATTAGATATTAAAAACCGGTTTTCAGAAATTGTTACAGCTGGAAATTTATTTGAAAAAACAACGGGTTACTGGGGGCTTGCATATTCGGCCCAGAATAAACATCCTTTGAATGCACAAACCATGTTTGACCCTAAAACTGTTATTAGCAAACTGGTATCGGATAATCTTAAAATATTAAATGACAGGCGTTTGTTCTATTTTTCTGATCCAGCCGTTGCAGCCATTAAAGCCGGTAAAAAAGAAACAGATACTTCAGCATATATTGGTGTTAATGTGTCTATGGATTATGACGCTATGAATGTTGAGTACAAAGCTAGTAGGCTTTCAATAATTAATTCGAGATATCAAAAAGAGGATGCTTGCGAACCACGAATGATGATGACTTACGCCGAACAACAACTAATTCTTGCGGAGGCAACTATCAGAGGCTGGATTACCGGCTCGGCGCAAACTTATTATGAAGATGGCGCAAAGGCAGCTCTCGCTCTATTTATGACAACTAAATCAACATATGCACATACTTTACCCATCGATCAAACATACATTAATGGGTACTTTACAGGTGAAGCAGCATTTAAAAGCACACCAGATGACCAACTGAAACAAATATGGATGCAGGAATATATACTCAGATTCATGCAGGACGCAGACTTTAGCTATTTTGAATACAGAAGGAATAATTACCCTGAGTTCCCTATCAATCCTGCAACAAGCCTGAACGAAAATAATCCAAACGCTGTCCCGATGCGTGCCTTATATCCAGGTTCAGAAACCAGTTACAACCGGGAGAACCTGATTATTGCTTTGGACCGGCAGTATGAAGGTTATGATGAGATAAACAAAATTATGTGGTTGTTAAAATAGCAAACTTACATGTAGATTTATTATTGACTGAATACTAACCCTTAATTATTAACCTAAAACCAATTAAAACTATGAAAAAAACTTTACTAAGTTTAGTCGCAATCCTGGCTTTTGTCGGATTAGCAAATGCACAGGTTCCTGCAAGAGCCGGCTGGTGGAAATTTGATGATATTTCTGATTTACAGAAAGCTGAAGTTGGAGAAGGCTTAATAGCAACTGGTAATATTACATCAGTTGAAGGACCTTCTGCAGGTAATTTGGCTGTTGAAGTTCCTCTTGGAAGCTATTTTGCAATGAACCACGGGATTGCTCCCAATGGAGGAGGAACACTTGTTAATGAATACAGTATCATGTGGGATTTTTCTGTACCTGCTTTAGCAACATGGTATGCTTTCCTGGAAACAGAAGCAACTACATCCAGTGATGCTGACTTGTTTATCGCTGCATCCGCGAATTCAGGTATTTCACGGGTACCGAATTCAATAGGAACTGGCAGTCTTTTATATACCGCCAATACTGTTTCTGCCGATACCTGGTACAGGATGTTGATCACAGTAAAAAACGGTGAATTCTGCAGAATCTATATGAATGGTGAACTGTGGCCAGTGAGCGCTGAATTACAAGGTTCAGTAATGCAGGCAATTGACGGTCGTTATGGACTTGCTCCTACTATCTTTATCTTTCAGGATGGCGATGGTGATGACGGTACTTTGAAATGTTCAGAACTTGGCATCTGGGATGTGGCCTTAACCGCTGAAGAAGCGCTGGCTTTAGGAGATGTAAATACTGTTCAAACAAACATAAAAGACAATAAAACTGCCAGGAATAATATGGATCTGATGCCTAATTATCCAAATCCTGTTGCTCACAATACAATATTCCCTTACCAGATTCAGAAAGCGGGAAATGTTACTTTCCGTGTACTTGACCAGACAGGAAAAACTATTGATGTAATCAACGCAGGCGCTAAAACTCCTGGTAAATATAATCTGGATTACAATTCTGATAAATTGTCAAAGGGGATTTACTCTGTTCAGATGACCACAAACAACCGGACGAGTGTCATGAAAATGGTGGTTATACGATAATACTTACTTTGGGTGTGATTGGTAGTGGGTGCCTCAGGAATTGAGGTGCCCTTTTTTAAATAATTATTTCACTTACTGACTAAGTAAATGTGCTTTAAATCAAAAATTTGTCTATGCCATTTGCATTAATATTTGTCCAATGAGAATAAGTAAAAGCCTTGTTATCTTTCTAGCATTTCTCCTGACCCTGGTTGAAGCCTCAGCTCAGATTCCTCAACGATCCGGTTGGTGGAAATTTGATATTCCTTCAAATCTTCAAAAAGCAGAAAACGGTTATGGCCTTGATCTCACCTTAACCGGAACGCAAACAGCTGCATCGGGACCTGAGGCTGGAAATGGCGCTACTCTTATTGGAACAGGCAGTTATTATAAAATGAATCACCAGATTCCTGCCAGTGGAGGCGGCACTTTTGTAAATGAGTTTTCGTTGCAATACGATTTTAAAGTCCCGGTAATCGGTGTTTGGCATTCTTTCTTCCAAACATCTGTGACAAATGCTAATGATGGTGATTTTTTTATAAATCCAACCGGGAATATTGGAGTTGCAGCGGTAGGGTATAGTACTTATTCTATAGTCCCGAATGAATGGTATCGTATAATCATTTCTGTTAAAAACGGAAGCTATTTCAATTGTTACCTCGATGGTAAACTTATTATTGCAGGAAATGTTCAGAGCATGGATGGTCGGTTTTCACTCGAAAATCTTTTACTCATATTTGCCGACGACAATGGAGAAGATGCCAATATCTATTGCTCAGAACTTGGTATCTGGAACCAGGCTCTCACTGCTGCTCAGGCAGCTGATTTAGGTGGTTTTGGCCACGATGCTGGTTCGTTTCTTATGACGCGGATTCCTTATTTGCAAGGCCAGGGTTCTAATACGATGACAGTTTGCTGGCACGATATATCAACAACTGGAACAAAAGTAAAATATGGGACCGATTCAACTTCTTTAAACCTGGAAATGCCTGGAACCAGCGAAATGATCAGCGATCCGTACCGCTGGCATACTGTTAAACTAACTGGTTTAGAGGCGAGTACGCGCTATTTTTATAGCGTGGTTACGGGTGAAGGGGAATCAGGTATTTATTCCTTTAAAACCCTGCCGGATCAATCGTATACTGGTAAGATGCGCTTTTTACTGCTCAGTGATACCCACGCCACAGATACCATAATGGCTGGCAAAGTACTCCGTACAGCAAGGGCTAAAATTTCTGAGCTTTATGGCCCTGATATCGAGAATCATGTAAATGGAATTTTTCATTCAGGAGATATTGTTGTAAGCGGTAATGCTCCCGGACAGTACACCAAACAGTATTTTAAACCACTTTCTGCGTTGTCATCCAATATTCCGACTATGGTCGTTGCCGGGAATCATGAAGCGGAAAGCCCTTATTTTTATCAATATCTGAAACTTGACGATCAGTCGGCCATTCCTGAGATACCTGCATTAAATGAAAAAGTATGGCAGTTGCAGGTTGGGAATTCATTATTTATTGGTTTGAATACGAATATTATTACTGATTTTGGCGAAACGGAAGCAAATTGGCTTGATGCCAGGCTAAATTCAGCAGAACAGGATGCAAGTATTGATTTTGTTTTTGTGTTTTTTCATCATCCGCCTTTTTCGGAACTTTGGATAGTTGGAGGTACTGATTACGTGAGGAACCGACTTCTTCCTGTAATGAAGAAATATACAAAAGTTCAGGAGATCCACTATGGACATACGCATGGTTTTGAAAGAGGTACTATTACGTCAGACACGCCTGGCGGTGATTTCAGAATGATTTGCGGTGGTGGCGGAGGTGGTCCTCTGGATCCATGGGTTGCGGGAGAAAATCAGGATTACAACGATATTCATGTTTGCATCAGTAACTATTTCTTTCAAATCCTGGAAATAGATATAGCAAATCACTCTTACCAGAACTCAGTATATAGCCTTGGTACTCCCGGTAACCCACAAAATTCGGCGTTACTTGATACGTGGCATAAAGTTAAAAACCAATCCGGCCCTGACACTCCAGGTATAGAGAATATTGAACAATCTGCTGAATATGTTCAGTTTAATACCTCAAGATTCTCTGGAGTGGACTCACTTATGTCTGTTCAATTTCAGGTAGTTGATAGTTCGCAGATCTCTAATATACTTATCGACTCTGTAATGCATTGGAAGAATATTTATGGTGTTGATCAGAATGATAATCCTGTCGACCTAAATAAAAATATTAACCTTTACCAATCCAGAATCAGGACTACACAACTTTCAAATGGAAAGGTTTACTTTTTTCGGGTGCGTTACCGCGATCAAAATCTGAAATGGAGCAATTGGTCTGGTTTAATCCGGCTCACTACACTTGGAATTGGAGAGAATAACAATTGTCAAACTGGATTTATACTCAACCAAAATTATCCTAATCCGTTTAAGATTAATACAGTCATATCATATTCGGTACCTGAAACGGGTGAAGTTAAATTTCATATTTACGACCAAAATTTCAGATTAATTGACGAGATTAACGAAGGAATAAAAGTTAGAGGAACTTATCAACTCGAATATAAGGCAATAAATCTGGACAATGATATTTATTATTACCAGATGATAACAGGCAAAGGGACAATTGCTAAAAAGATGCTAAAAATAAAATAACAGTAGAAACCCACTTTTCCCACTGTATTAGTTCTGTATAAAGACAGAGCAAAAAGATCCTTTAAGGGACCGGATATATTTTGCTGTATAAAATGCGATGAGGCCGCAAAAGCGCGAAGTTTTGCGGCCTCATCTATACGTGAATAAGAATACTATTTCTCAGCTGGTTTATCACCGACCATCAGGATTTCGCTGGCAATAATTTCGGTTGTTGTATGCTTTGTGCCATTTTTATCCTCCCAGTTGCGATAGGTAATGCGCCCATCAATGGCGATTTCCTTGCCTTTCTTCAGGTATCTTTCGCAAATTGTAGCCAGGTTACCCCAGGCAACAATATTGTGCCATTCGGTCGAATCTTTCTTGTTGCCTTCCTTGTCGGTATAATTTTCACCGGTGGCAAGTGAGAAGGTTGCTACTTTGTTGTCTTTTTCAAGGTTGCGGACTTCCGGGTCCTGGCCAAGGCGGCCGATTAATTTTACATTGTTGCGAAGTGTGTTCATTTTAATAAGTTTTAAGGATTAAAGATCAATATCTTAAGCTAAATTATTTTGTTTCATTTCTTTATTTCTCCATTTGTTCCAACAAATAAAAGTTCGTTTGCTACAACTTCACTGGTGAAGTGTTTTGCTCCATTTTTATCTTCCCAGTTACGGTAGGTAAGGCGACCGTCGATAGCGATTTCCTTGCCTTTTTTAAGGTGCTTTTCGCAGACAACTGCGAGATTCCCCCAGACAACAATATTGTGCCATTGGGTTTGTTCCTGTTTGCGGCCCTCTTTGGTTATATAACTTTCGCTGGTAGCAAGCGAAAAGGTTGCTACTTTATTGCCTGTATCCAAAAGTTTTACTTCCGGATCCTGGCCAAGTCGACCGATTAATTTTACTGAGTTGCGTAAGGTATTCATTGTGAAAAAAATTAGGGATTTTGGAAAGGGATTAGACCATTATTTTCTGCTTTCATTGTTTGACCCTACAAACAAAAAGTCGTTGGCAACAATTTCGGAACTAATATGCTTTGTCCCATTCTTGTCTTCCCAGGTACGGTAGGTAAGGCGACCGTCGATGGCGATTTCCTTGCCTTTTTTCAGGTATTTTTCGCATATACCTGCAAGATTGCCCCACACAACAATATTGTGCCATTGAGTTTGTTCCTGCTTGCTACCGTCTTTGGCAGTATAGTTGTCGCTGGTTGCAAGCGAAAATTTTGCGAATTTGTTTCCTTTGTCCAGAGTTTTTACTTCCGGATCCTGGCCTAAGCGACCAATTAATTTTACTGAGTTGCGAAGTGTGTTCATGGCGTTGTGTTTTAAATTGTTAATAAATAAGGATTTCAAAAAGTGTTTTTTATCTTCAACCAGGTTCTTCCCGATTTGATGAGACAAAGGTATGGCGGCTGTTTCGGGTGATTCGGTTAATAAATATTTGTATTCGGATAAAAATATTTACAATCGTTTGTAGTCGTTTACAATTGGATATATCGTACCTTTACATCAAGGACGTGTTTAATTACAGAGAATTAGGAACAGCATTTGAGAGGTGATTTTTTTTAAATTGTTGTTTCTGTTTTTAAAGGAATTCAGCCTTTGTACTTATAGGTTATTTTAAAAGCTCAGATATGGAAAAAGTATGCCTCGACTGCGGTGAACCTGTCACAGGTAGAATGGATAAGAAATTCTGTTCGGATATGTGCCGTAACAATTACAACAACCGGCTGAACAGCGATGTTACCAACTATGTAAGGAATCTGAACAATATTCTGCGTAAAAATCGCCGGATCCTATTAGAATTGATTCCTACCGATGGCAAAATTTCCGTTCATAAAGATAAACTGGCTAACAAAGGATTCAATTTCAACTACTTCACTCATTTGTACACAACACAAAAAGGCAATGCATACCGTTTTGTTTACGAATACGGTTACCTGGCTTTGGATAATGATTTCTATATGCTAGTGATAAGAGAACAGAAAATATAATCCTGACTTTATTGTTGTATAACGTATTTAAAGTCAAATAGATAATAAAAAGTTATTTCTATAAGTCATCGTTTTTAGGATTGCTTTTATTTTTCAGATATAATTCTTTTACACTCAAATTCCTCATAGGGTCGTATCTTTGGAGCCTGAAAATGAGCATAAGTTCTTCTGTCCCATAGGTTTTTTTATGTGAATGTGACCTATTAACTCATAACTTATAATTCAAATCTTAAATCTCAAAATAATGGCAAAACCCAAAAATATAGCCCTTGTGGCACACGATAACTGTAAGAAAGACCTTGTAGAATGGGTTCAGTGGAATTGGGAAATACTGAAAGATCATAAAATAACCTGTACCGGTACCACCGGTCGCCTGGTAGGTGAAGCGCTGGCTTCAAGAATGGATGAAGATCAGCTGGAAGTCATTAATATCACGAAATTGAAATCCGGCCCGTTTGGCGGCGACCAGCAACTCGGTGCTTTGATTGCCGAAGGCAAAATTGATATCCTGATATTTTTCTGGGATCCTATGGAGCCGCATCCGCACGAAGTAGATGTTAAAGCATTGGAGCGTATTTCGGTTTTATATAATATCCCCGTTGCATGTAACAGGTCAACCGCTGACTTCATAATCTCTTCAAAACTTTTCAAAACCGACTACGAGATTATAGCAACCGATTATTCGTGGTACACGAACCGGAAAATTACTATTTAGTAAGGGGTAAAGATTTAGGGTTGATAGTCTGTTTATAATTAAGACTTTCGGTTTAGGCCAAGATTTTTCGGTAAAAACAACCGAAATCTGAAATCTGAAATCCGAATTCACAAATCCGACATCATACATTACTTCTTCTTCCTATCTTTACGCTTCCAAAATAACCACTGTGGAAAAACTCTTTCTGTTAGATGGCATGGCGCTGATATACCGTGCATTTTTTGCCATGCAGCGCACGCCCCGTTATAATTCCAAAGGGCTGAATACTTCAGCCATTATGGGATTTGCCAATACTTTGTACGAACTGTTGAAAAACGAAAAGCCTACACATATCGGCGTTGCTTTTGATACCCAGGCACCAACTGCGCGACATACCGACTTTGTTCAATATAAAGCCAACCGGCAGTCCATGCCTGAGGACCTGGCGGCTTCAATCCCATACATCAAAGAGCTGATCAGGGCCTTTAATATACCAACACTGTATGTGGATGGCTACGAAGCTGATGATGTTATTGGCACCTTGGCCAAAGAAGCGGAACAGGCCGGATTCCAGGTATTTATGGTTACTCCGGATAAGGATTTCGGGCAATTGGTGAGTGAGAATATTTTCATGTATAAACCTGCAAAGGCTGGTGAAAGACCTGTAATAATGGGTGTGCCCGAAGTTTGTGAGAAATTCGGAATTAAAAATCCATTGCAGGTAATAGATTTTCTTGGTCTGATGGGAGATGCCGCTGATAATATTCCAGGTATTCCAGGAGTAGGGGAGGTTACTGCCCGTAAGCTGTTAGAAGAATATAGCTCGGTAGAAAACCTGCTCGAAAATGCAAAATACATTAAAAATGATACACTGAGGAATAAAGTGGAAAATGGCCGTGAGTCGGCAATTATTTCAAAACAGCTGGCTACCATTATTCTTGATGTTCCTATCGAATTTAACGAAACACACCTTCATCTTGATCCTCCTGATGTCGAAAGACTAAAGACGCTTTTAGATGAACTTGAATTCAGGACTTTCGCACAACGTGTTTTTACAGACTTATCGTTAAATCCAGGTGGAATTCAAACGGCTTTACCAACTAAACAAGCTGCCTCTAAGCTTGTAGTTTCAAATGGGCAGGGTGACTTATTCAGCATTGCCGAAGTTCCTTTCGAGGCTAAAGAAAGTTCTTTAAAAACTATTGAAAATACTCCTCACGAATACAGGGCAGCCGATACTGAAAGCAGTATTAATGAACTTTTATCAGAACTCGAAAACTCCAAATCATTCTGTTTCGATACCGAAACTACCGGGCTTGATACCATTACAGCAGAACTGGTTGGAATGTCGTTTGCTACCGTTCCCGGTAAAGCCTGGTATGTGCCGGTTTCAGAAAACCGGGAAGAAGCAAATGCTTTGGTAGCCAGGTTTAAATCCGTTTTCAGGAATCCTGCTATAGGGAAGACTGCTCAGAATATGAAATTCGATATTGCAGTTCTGGGTAATTATGGCATCGAAATAGCCGGACCAACCTTCGATACCATGCTGGCTCATTACCTGATTGAGCCCGATATGCGTCATAATATGGACTTATTGGCCCAAACTTACCTTAATTATTCGCCGGTAAGTATTGTGGAATTGATTGGTAAAAAAGGAAAGCTACAGACAACAATGCGGTCAGCCCCTTTGGAACAGATTAAGGAATACGCAGCTGAAGATGCTGATATCACACTTCAGTTAAGAAATATTCTTGAACCAAAATTAAAAGAAACAGACACTCTCAAAATATTTAACGAAATTGAAATGCCTCTCGTTCCTGTTCTGGCAGGAATTGAAGCTGCCGGTGTTAAACTGGATTCAAAGGCATTGAATGAATTTTCGAAAGAATTGCATCATGAAATCATAAAAGTTCAGGAAGAAATCTGGCAACATGCCGGAGTAGAGTTTAATATAGCTTCCCCTAAACAATTGGGCGAAATCCTTTTTGAAAGGCTCAAAATTGATGACAAGCCTAAAAAGACAGCCACCAAACAATACCAGACCGGGGAAGATGTTTTGCAGAAGCTGGTTCACAAACATCCGATGGTTCAGTTAATTCTTGATTTCCGTGGCCTGACCAAGCTGAAATCGACTTATGTAGATACATTGCCATTGCTTGTAAATCCTGTTACCGGACGTATTCATACAAGTTACAACCAGGCTGTGGCTGCCACCGGAAGACTGAGTTCAACCAATCCAAATCTACAAAACATTCCAATCCGAACTGAGCGTGGCCGCGAAATCCGCAAAGCATTTGTTCCGCGAAATGAAGAATATACCCTGCTTTCTGCCGACTATTCGCAGATTGAACTCCGCATTATCGCTTCCATGAGCAACGATGAAGCTATGAAAGAAGCGTTCCGCCAGGGATTGGATATCCATACAGCCACTGCAGCCAATATTTACAAAGTTCCCCTCGACCAGGTAGATCGGGATATGCGCCGAAATGCAAAATCAGTAAATTTTGGAATAGTGTATGGAATTTCAGCTTTCGGGTTGAGCGAAAATCTGGGCATTCCCCGTAAGGAGGCTGCAGAGATCATCGATACCTATTTTGCAACTTTTCCCGGCATTAAAAAATATATGGACAGCACCATGGTTTCGGCCCGCGAAAAAGGCTATGTAGAAACACTGATGGGCCGCCGCAGGATTATCCGCGATATCAATTCAGCAAATGGTGTAATGCGTGGCTTTGCAGAGCGAAATGCCATCAACGCTCCCATTCAGGGATCAGCTGCCGATATGATCAAAATTGCCATGATCAATATTTACAACGAATTCCAGAAACGCAAACTTCAAAGCCGCATGACTATGCAGGTGCATGATGAACTTGTATTTGATGTGTACAAACCCGAAGTGGAACAGGTGAAACAGATTGTCGGCGAGTCGATGCGCACAGCTTTGCCGCTTGATATTCCGGTGGAAGTGGAGATGAATACGGGGGATAACTGGCTGGCGGCACATTAAAATACGATCTAGAAATATTTTTTAAACTTTCGGAAGGGGCGAGGGGGAGAAGCTGCTAGGGGAGATAATCAAAAACATCTGTTAAAATATAAACTTACCCGCCACTCTTCCG
>CAIWMA010000353.1 GCA_903913645.1 uncultured Bacteroidales bacterium
TAACACATGGTCGAGTTTCTATGCTACCAGCGGAATGGATGTATCATTATTGTACAAAGTTGCCGATGCAAGAAAGCACGATAACTACAAAGGCGTTGCCCTTGTTATGAAAGTGTACATTACATCAGTACTTACCGATCTATTCGGAGATGTTCCTTATACCGAAGCCTGGAGAGCCGGTGTTGCTGATGGCGGCATTGTTAATCCTAAGTATGATACACAAGCATCCATCTACCACGATATCGTTAAAAAACTTGATACCGCCAATACACTTCTTGATCCCGCAGGGAAAGAGATTGCAGGTGATATTTTGTTTGGAAATGATATTACCAAATGGAAAAAATTCGCTAATTCGATGCGTCTCCGTTTGTTGCTCCGTATGCAGGCTAAAGATGTAGCTTATGTAACAGCCGAGATGACCAAAATGGTTGCCGATCCTGCTAAATATCCTATTTTCGAAAGCAATGACGACAACGCTCAGTTGGTATATTTAGGATCAGCTCCTAATAACAATCCTATCAACGAAAACCGCAAAACCCGTGATGACCACAGGGTAAGCCAGACAATTGTTCAGATGATGTGGGATAACAATCCTAATGTTGATTACAGGATCGTGGCTTATGCTAACATTCCTGCTGCTGAGAAATACTGGAAAGGTTTGCCAAACGGTCTTACCTCTTCAAAAGCATTGGCTTTCAAAGGCAACGGTCTTTCACATACATCAAAAATTGGTGATTACTTTACGCAGGCTACCTGCCCTGGAGTACTTATGAGCTATGCCGAACTACAGTTTATTCTTGCTGAAGGAGTTGAAAGAGGCCTGATTACAGGTTCAACAATGACTGCTGAAGATTATTATGTATCAGGTATTCATGGTTCATACCATCAGTATGCTGATGTAATAGTTGCAAAAAGCGCATCAATTTTGGGCGCAACTGCCACCATCGATGAACTTGCCGATGATTATATCGCAAACGGCGGTGCCGGTTGGGATTCGGAAAATGCATTGGAAAAAATTGCAACCGAAAGATGGTTAGCTACATTTGAACAAGGTTTACAGAGCTGGTTCGAATGGAGAAGGACTGGTTACCCGGTACTTGTACCTGCCGAAGACGGAGCAAATGCAGGAAAAATTCCTGTAAGAGTTCCTTATCCTACGGATGATATAGCAACTAACCCTGCTAATGTTAAGGCTGCTGTTGCTACCCAGGGTGCAGATGATTTGAACACCAGAGTTTGGTGGAACAAGTAATTAGAATTAAGAACCTAAAAAAATAACATAGTATGAAAATAAATAGAATAATTTTCAATGTTTTCCTGCCAATGCTTGCTTTGGGCTTAATCCTGGGCGCTTGTCAGAAAAACGAAGACCTCCTTACGGCGGATGCCAAAACGGGAGGATTAGCTACACCTACTTCGTCTGTGCCGTATAAACTTGGCGCAACACCTAAAGTAAACTTAACACTTACCATCCCTATGGGACCTGGTATCAGCAAAATAGAGGTTTTCAACCAATATACAAGTGCTTCAACCGGTAAAAAGTCGAACAAGGTGCTGATGAGTACAGTTGATATTGCTTCAGGTAATGCTACCGTTGATATGGAAAAAGCGTTTTCCGTTGTTTATGCTGATCTTATTAAAGGTCTTACATTGAACGGAGCTGCACTTCCAGCTGACGAAGGATTGCTTCCTATCGGCGATAACTGGCAGTTGTCATACGAAAGCATCATGGCTTCGGATGGCCGCAGGGTTGTTAACAATGCAAAAACAACCATCGCTGTTGCTAACCTTTATGCAGGTGCTTACCAGTGTGTTGGTGTATTTACCCACCCTACTGCTGGTCCAAGGCCAATCAATCAGCAGAAATTCCTTACCCCACTGAGCGCTTATGCTTGCAGCATACCAGCAGGTGACCTTGGCGGTTCAGGATATTCAGTAACTATTACTGTTGATCCTGCTACCAACGATGTATCATTCTCACAGGGTGTTCCTACTGATATGTTCGCTCAACCAGGCAAAAGATCATACTACGATCCTGCAACCGGTCATTTCTTCCTGCATTATTTCTATGTTGGTGCAACCGGAAACAGGTTAATGGATGAGGAATATACTCCACTAGGAAAGTAATCACTATCCTGATCTACATAAAAGGCTGTCCTGGTTCCAGGGCAGCCTTTTTATTTTACATGTACTTTGCATATTATTACCGGCTATATCCTGATTTCCGTTTACGGTTTTTTCATTATTACTTCCCTCCTGCAATCAGTCTACATTCAACTTCTCCGTTTAAAAAATGAAAGAAATTTATTATCTTTGTTGAAGCGAAGTAACAAAATGTGGCTGATTTTATGCGTCTCCTGAAAACCATAAAAATATTCTGCACAAGAGACTGAATAGAATAGTGAAGCGGACTTTGGAATGCATACAAATCAGAGCAGGTAACAGGATAAACCAATCCTAACCACAGTTTTCAATAATTTACCCGGCCATTAAGGTCACTGTTTGCTAAGTTTAAAACTTTGCTGCGACCGGGGTATGGGCTTGTTTTGTTTAATTCTTGTTATCCCTGGATGGGATTGACGGGGCGAAGCTTTGGAAAGTGAAGAGTGAAAAGTGAAGAATGAAAAACGAAAAGTGAATGGAAGGTAAAAATAAGATTTCATTTTATTACCTAAGGTGATCTATTATGAAAGAAAGCATTTTGAAGAAGAAAACCTACTTATTTGCACTCAAGGTTATCAAAGTCTATAAGCAAATTATTGTAGAACATAAAGAATACGTTCTCAGTAAACAATTTCTGAAATCCGGCACTGCTCCCGGAGCACTCGTAAGAGAAGCTGAATATGGCCAATCAAAACCTGACTTTATTTCCAAACTCAGTATAGCATTAAAAGAGGCTAACGAATGTGAATACTGGACATCTATTCTGAAAGATACAGATTATATTAGTACAGAAACCTTTGCTGATCTGCAAACCGACAATAAAGAAATTATTTACATGCTCATAAGTTCTGTAAAGACCGTCAAATCTAATCTTTAGTAACATTTTGCTTACTTTTCACTTTTCACTCTTCACTTTTAACTATTCCTTACCTTTACTCAACATTAAAATGTTTCAATTTACACTCTATGTTCACAGATAAAACCCTTCTGATTACCGGTGGCACAGGCTCCTTCGGTAACGCCGTGCTTAACCGCTTTTTGGATACCAATATTAAAGAGATCCGTATCTTTTCGCGCGACGAGAAAAAACAGGATGATATGCGGCAATTGTACCGCAATGATAAAATAAAATATTATATTGGCGATACCCGTGATAAACGAAGCCTCGACTCAGCGATGCGTGGCGTGGATTATGTATTCCAGGCGGCAGCACTTAAGCAGGTGCCTTCATGTGAATTCTTCCCAATGGAAGCGGTTCGCACCAATGTAATGGGCTGTGAGAATGTACTCGACAGCGCCCTGGAACATGGAGTGAAGGACGTAATCGTTCTTAGTACTGATAAAGCTGTATATCCAATTAATGCGATGGGTATGTCGAAAGCCCTGAGTGAAAAAGTAATGGTTGCAAAAAGCCGTAACCTGATAGGCAGCGGAACAACCTTTTGTGGTACACGATACGGAAACGTAATGGCTTCGAGAGGTTCTGTGATCCCTTTGTTTATCGATCAGTTGAAAAAAGGATTGCCAATTACATTGACAGATCCTGCGATGACCCGTTTTATGATGACCCTCGAAGATGCAGTTACCCTTGTAATATACGCCTTCGAACACGGCGAAAACGGAGATATCTTCGTACAAAAGGCTCCTGCTGCTACCATCGAAGTACTTGCCACCGCTTTAAGCGAACTCTATAATGTTAAACCCGATATTAAAGTAATAGGAACCCGACACGGGGAAAAACTTTATGAAACACTGGTGAACCGCGAAGAAATGTCTAAGGCAACCGATATGGGCGATTATTACCGCATCCCTGCCGATAACCGCGACCTCAATTATGGGAAATTCTTCACCGAAGGCGAATCGAAAGTATCAGAGGTTGATGATTATACTTCACACAACACGGAAAGACTGGATGTGGAAGCAACGAAGAAATTGCTGCTGAAACTGGAATTGATTAGAAATGACTTGAAATAGTGACTGGTGACTAGTAACTGGTAACTGGTAACTGGTACATCCCAACCAATCACTATCACCAGTCACCAATCTCCAGTCACCAATCTCCAGTCACTAATCACCAATCACCAGTCACCAGTCACCATTCACCATTCACCAGTCACCAGTCACCAGTCACCAGTCACCATTCA
>CAIWMA010000354.1 GCA_903913645.1 uncultured Bacteroidales bacterium
CCATTACAATTTCTTTGATCTACTTATAAACCAAAAATCCATGCAACATCTAAGTTGCATGGATTTTTGATTATTGAATAATAACTCATAACTCATAACTCATAACTTATAGCTTATTCTTAACATACTTCTCCAGCCACTGATCCGTCTCCCACAGCATATGAAGGATATTTTCCTTTGCGGAATATCCATGGGCTTCGAAAGGCAATGATACATACCTTACTGTTCCGCCCAAACCTTTGATGGCACTATATAAACGATCACTTTGTATAGGAAATGTTCCTGTATTGTTATCTGCATCTCCATGAATGAGCAGGAGAGGTGTTTTGATTTTATCCGCGTAAGCGAACGGACTCATGGTGTTATATACCTCCGGTGCTTCCCAGTAGGTGCGTTCTTCACCCTGGAAACCAAAAGGTGTTAACGTACGGTTGTAGGCACCGCTACGGGCAATCCCGGCTTTAAACAGGTCGGTATGAGCCAATAGGTTAACCGTCATAAAAGCGCCATAACTATGTCCGCCAACAGCCACGCGGGTGCTGTCGCCGACGCCCATTTTAACAAGTGCCTGTATTGCGGCGTGTGCATTGAGGTACAATTGCGGAATGAAATTATCATTGGGTTCCTTGCCATTTTCACCTACAATAGGCATTTCGGCATTGTCGAGTATGGCATAACCACGAGTAACCCATAGTGATGGCGAACCGTAAAACGGGCGCGTAAACGTATTTTTCGATCCCCTCACCTGCGATGCGTCAGCAGCTGATTTGTATTCGATAGGGTAGGCCCAGATCAATATAGGCAGGGTGCCATCACGGGCAGCATCGTATCCTTTTGGCAAATACAGATCGCCTGCCAGGTTAATTCCATCATCGCGTTTGTAAGTGATTTTCTGCCGGGTTACACCTTCCAGTTCAGTATATGGATTGGTGAATTTGGTCAAGGCTTCATCGACAACTTTTTTCTTAAAAGTGGTATGTAAATAATAATTGGTGACTTCCTTCTGGCTTTCGCGGGCGGTAATGAAAGTTATTTTTGCAGGATCAATCATTTTTACAAGGTTTTCATAATACGGAGCTTTGCATCTCCAAATCAGTCGTGTTTTACCACTAGCTATATCAAATGCCTGCACCAGTGGCATATCGCCTTCATCCGAAGCTCCATCGGCACTAAGAATCAGTTCTTTGTCTTTAAGTACTATCAAGGTCTGCCGGCCAAACTCGTTTTTTTGTGTTAACGGATTTCCGATATCCGAATAGGCATCATCCGAACTCCGTGCAAACAGGGAATCACTTTTACCGGTTGAAGGATTATACCTGTTCATCTGAAATTTGCGGTTGGCATAAGATTCCTCGTAAAACAAGGCTATGTTTTTGTTCCCCCAGTTTACGCCTTTGAAACGCATAGTTGTTTTAAATAATTCTGTCGCGGGTATTTCATTGTCTGAACCAGTGATCCGTATTGCCATCAAAGCATCGCGCCATTCCGATTTGGATTTGCCCAATCCGCCATCCAGCGCCTTAATATAAGTTACGGTAGCCGGTTCGTCATTCCGCCACGAAAAGTTACGGGGGAAATCAGGTGAATCATCAAAACCGATTGGTACGCCTTCGGCAGAAGGATTTACGGCAATTTTCCTCACAAGCTTTCCAGTCAAATCAGTAACAAATGCGGTATGCGGAAATTCGTATGCTGTTACGGTATAAGAAAAAGGTTTGTCGATGGTTTGAAGCAGCAGGTACTTCTGGTCGGGTGAAGTGGAGAAACTCCGGTATATTGCCGGCTCACCAATTTTAACCTCTTTAGTTAAATCAGTAAAAATCAATTGCGATTTGGCGTAAAACTCAAACAAGGCTTCATCATATCCTGATTTAATTAAATCCTGGTATGTGCGTGCGGCAGCTTTTTTACCCAGGCTTTCCTGTATTACCGGGCCTGTAGGAGCAAGGGGCTTAACGGGCTTTACAGCATTTGCAACAGTTGCTTTGTAAATCAGGCTATTATCATCTATCCATGCAAATGTGCCCCCGGTTACAATATTCAGTGGCAACCGGTTTACTTTGGAAGCTGTAAATGAGGCAATATCTATAACATAAAGGTCAACCGCATCGTAGGTGAGGTTTGCAAAGGCAATTTTATTTTGCGACGGGCTCCACTGTATGCTGGTTGCCCGCAGGTTTGCTGGCATACCTTTTATAGTATATTCCTGTAATGTGTTTATATCCTTCAGGCTCATTCCTGCCAGGGTTGTCATTCGGCTTTGGGCAAAATTATTCGGATTGATCCGCAAACCGGCAATCCGCAATTCAGGTTCTGCCAGTTCGGCGACAGTAGGAAAAGTGTTACGTTCCATTAAAAGCATCCATTTACCTGCATCATCAATGCTGGCGGAAGGAACAGGTTTTGCTATGATCAGATCATAAATCTCTTTGGGTGGTACCTGGTATGCGATTTGGTCCTGGGCTTTTACTCTCATAACGGTAATTAAAATAAGAATGGTTAGTATTGTTTTCATATTTGATGAATTAAGTTTTCCAATGATATCGGAGTAAGGCTTGAAATGAAGCATTGACTAAAAATGAGATCAGCCTTCTTTAGCAATAAATTTAGTCAGTTGTTCATAGAACATCTCGACAGGGAAACCCATTACATTATAGTAGCAGCCTTCAATTCCGGTTATCCCGATGTAACCGATCCAGTCCTGTATGCCATACGATCCGGCTTTATCAAAAGGCTTGTGATGATTTACATAGAACTCTATTTCATCCATTGCCAGTTCCCTGAAAGTAACAAGTGTATGTGCATGAAATACAACTTTCCGTTTCGATGATTTCAGGCAAATGCCCGAAAATACCGAATGCTGCTTGCCCGAAAGTTGTTGCAGCATTTCGATGGCATCGTCTTTATCCGAAGGTTTCCCAATATATTTCCCATCAAGCCAAACAATTGTGTCGGCTGTTACCAGGATTGAATCTTCGGGTAAAAGTGCGCTGTCGAAAGCATCGGCTTTCAATTCACAAAGATACCGGGCAATATCGGCACTTTGTAAATGTAGCGGATATACTTCCTCCACATCAATATCCACCAGTGTATAATGGAGGCCAAGTGCTTTTAGCAAATCCTGCCTGCGTGGCGATTTTGAGCCAAGTAATAAATTGTAATGCCTGAGTATTTCCTGTTTCATTCGGTTTTCTTTGACTTATTTAATAGTATTAGCAATGGTTTGAGCTTTGAATCTTTAGGGAACAAAGAGTCGAATCACATGTTTGTCTGAAATTGTCCTGCTATTATTGATCCCATTCCTCCCAGCATAATCCACTTCAACAAAGTGCTTAACTTATGATAGTCTGCTTTTATCTTCGCTTTGGTGAGTGATTTTATAAAGTACAGCAAAGGAATCTGAACGCAGATCAAGAGCCAGATCACCGCAAAGCTTTTGGTATATTGAGCCAGGTATACTTGGGCGACTAGGAGTAACAATAAAGTAATGCCTGTGAAAACAATCAGTATCATTTTTGTAAATGGAATGCCTTTCACTATTGGCAACGACCGGCAATTGATCAAACTGTCTCCTTCCACATCTTCAATGTCCTTCACAATCTCCCGCAGGAAGTGGAGTAGAAACGCAAATAGGCTAATTGCAGAAATAATGCCGGTAATAATTCTGAATGGTTTGTCCGGAACCTGCGAACTCTGATTCTCGATCAGCCATGCCATAGCTATGGTTCCTGCCGACATGCAGGCAACGGCTATATTTCCCCACAAAAAACTCTTTTTTAGTTTTAATGCGTACGACCACGCAACAGTTAAAGCGGTTAATAACAGAACTGCAGGTACCCAGCTTTGTATGAGAATTGAGAGCCAAAGACCAAGGGAAACCGCAATAAAACTAAATAAAACAGAGGTGGAAAGAGCCGTACCAGCTGAAATATGAATACCTATATATTGTTTCTCAGGCTTATTTACCTGGTCAGTAACAATATCAAAGTAGTCGTTGCTGATGTATCCGGCTGCTGCTATCAGGATTGTAGAGGTAATCATCAGCACATAATGCAAACTCTGCATGCCGGGAATAAATGAATAAGCTTCGTAAACGGGGATAAAAACAAAGTAGCGTAACAGTAAAAAAGTAAAAGCTATGATCAGCAGATTAGGTACTCTCAGCATGGTAAAGATAGTACGCATTGATCTGATTTTATTTTAGAAAACAATAAATGTCATCTAATAGATTTTGTTCGGTTGCAATTAAAAATAAAGGTAACGTCCTCTTTTATGCTTTATCTTTTGAATATTAGAATCCTGTAGAAGCTAAAACAGACAATTTTCTGAAACTTGAAACACTGAAACCTGGAACTTTTCAAACTCCCTATTTCTACCAATGATATGCATCATCATTCATCCACTTTCCCTGAACTTTAAGAACCTGTTCGATAATATCCCGAACGCATCCATGGCCTCCCGGCTGGTGGGAAATATAGGTAGCAATTCTCTTTATTTCTTCCACGGCATCCGAAGGACATGTTGGTACTCCTGCAGCCAGCATAATTTCATAATCGGGAATATCATCACCCATATAAAGAACATTCTCTTTCTCAAGGTTATGATCTTTCATATATTGATTGTAAACATCGATTTTTTTATCAACGCCCAAAAATACATCTTCGATCTTCAGCGTCTCAAAACGGCGTTTCATTGATTCGGAATAGCCTCCGGAGATAATTGCAATTCTATAGTTTTTCTTGATTGCCAGTTGCATAGCATATCCATCCTTAACATTTGCGGTGCGCAAAGCATCTCCGTCGCTGGTTAATAGAACCTGTCCATCCGAAAGTACTCCGTCGTAATCGAAAATAAATGTATTTACTTTTAAAAGCTTCTCTTTATAATTCGACATACGACGTATGATTTTTGACTATTTATATTTATTGCTGATCAGGGCAGCTAACAACCGGTAAAGTTCAGCATATTCGGGCAGGGATGCAAGTGTTTCAATATGCTTTTCGATGGTGTTGGTGTCATTCCGGCGTGCAGGGCCGGTCTGCATTTTAAACGGATCGCCGGATGCAGCTTTCCTGGCGGTTTCCAATATCAACGGAAGCAGAATGTCCTTCGGCAAACCGGTACTTTTTATCAATTCATTACTAATAGTATACATCAGGTTCGAATAGTTTCCGGCAAAAACAGCTGCTACATGCAACAGCATCCGCTGATGGCTGTCAGCTCCATAAACATTAGCCGAAAGTGACAAAGCTACTTGTTTGATAGAATTAAAAACTTCGGGCGATGATGATTCAAGAAAGAATGGAACTTCGCTGAGTTCAACCGGTGTTCTTATCGAAAATGTCTGCAAAGGATAAAATACACCGCGATTTTCAAAGGAATCCTTTAAAACATCCACAGATACAGACCCAGCTGTATGTACAACAATTCCATCGAATTTCCCGATACCATTGGCTACTTCTTCAATCGCTTTATCAGAAACGGCAATAAAGATCATATCCGCATTTTCGCGAAGTGCAGAAATTTCTTCACAAACCACGGAACAGCAGTTTTCAGCCAATGCAAGTGCATTTGAATTAGTACGGCTCCAGATTCCGGTAATCTCATACCCCTGCAACTTTAATCCATTAGCTAGGTGCCAGGCAATATTTCCCGATCCGGCCAGTGCGATTTTACTAATGCTTTTCTGCATTGCTGCAATGTTGTTGAGGTATGAGATGTCGAATTACTGTTTGGTTTCCTTCTCTTTATTTTTACCCATGGTGCGGCGCATAATGGAATAAGTTAGCCCACTGAACAATACCACAATCCCAAACCATAAAATCCCTATAAATGGGAAGACGATGGCTTTCATTACAATATAGTCCTGCTGCCTTTCATAAATTCCTACATGAATAGCTTTTGAATCGGTTGCTACGCCTTCGAAACGCAATTTCAGGTTCAGTGGCTCAATTATTGCGTCTGTCTGTTTTAGCTCGCTATTCACAATTTCATACTTGATTTCAGTATCCATTGAGCCAGCTGTCATGCTCATGATTTTGAGCCTGGCAATAATACTGGCGTTATTTACATCCTCGTTTACCATGGTTGTTTTCACATCGTCCAGAATCACAAAATTACGGCCAACTCTCACCGTATCTTTCAGGTTCATGGACTGCTCACCGGTTTTGCTGTAACCTTCTGCATCGGCAGCGCCAGTATTTTGTTGGGCAAAACTCAGGAATGTATAGATATCCTTATCTATAAAGTGTTTTGTATCGGGATTATAAACATTCCCCATACGGGTATTTATGTTTAACGAAGGATGAACAGAAAAATCAATTTTACCTGTTCCTGCATCTTTCATTTTAACAAAATCTACCTGGTAAAAGGTTTCTCTTCCTTCGGTTTTCGAGTTTGTGTAGGTAACCATATATTTACCCATGGGTTTCCCAACGCCTCTCACTAGAACAAGGTTATCCTGACTTTCAACTTCCTGCCCTGCACCCATTCCTGATGTATTTTTCGAAATTACCTGTGAATTACTGAAGGCGAGCACCACACCTAATAGAAACATCATAAAGCCTATGTGCGTAAATGCACCACCAACATTAGTAGTCTTCTTTAAATATTGGATTATAAAATCTATTGAAACCACCATTGCTAAAAGAATGCTGAAAAGCAGCACTAACAGGCTTGCTCCGGTTACATGATCTCCTAATGCTATTAACACTGTGATTACTACAGATATCCCGGAAGAAATCAGGATTTTCCTGAGGAATTTTTTTGTATCATTTGGCCCGTACCACAAATACTGACTGAAAGCAATTCCTAAAGCCACTACTATGGCAAAAGGCATTTGCCATGTATTATAAAAATGAACATTATCAATTGGAGGCGCTAATTGTGTGCCGAATAACTTATTGAAAACCGGGATGGATGTTGTAGCTGTAACCTGGAAAGCAGAAATTAATACAACTATAGCCCCTATCAGCATCCAGAATTCGCGGGTCATCACTTCGTCGCTATCTTTTTTAGGGAAGTCCTTTTTTCTGAAAAGCATATAGGCTACAGGAAGTACTAAGAAAAGAAATGTAAAAACAATCATTTGCTTCGACAAGGCATTTTCGCCAAAGGAATGCACTGAAGTTGCACCAAGCACCCCACTGCGGGTAAGGTAGGTAGCATACATTACAAAGAACCATCCAAGAATGGTGAAAAAATACGTTGTAGCGTAAGTACTGAATCTTTTTCGCGCAATGATCATGCTATGAAGAGTTGCAATAAGTAAAAGCCATGGAACCAGCGAAGCATTTTCTACGGGGTCCCATGCCCAGAATCCGCCAAAAGTTAGAGATTCATATGCCCAGCGGCCGCCAAGTATGATTCCGTTGCCTAAAGCAAGAATGCCGCCAAGTGTCCATGGAATAGCGGGTTTTAACCAGGAATGGTATTCCTTCCGCCACAATGATGCTATTGCATAACTAAAAGGAACCAGAGTAACAGCATAGCCAAGGAAAAGTGAAGGTGGGTGAATGATCATCCAGATGTTTTCGAGCAGTGGATTCAAGCCGTTACCATCAGTTAGCATCGAAAGATAATTAGCTTGTTTGAAAAGTTCTTCGCCTATGTTTGATGGCATATCCCTTAACAATCTGAATGGCGTTTCTCCGATACTGAAACTCCCAAAGTCGAGGCCCAGAACCATTGAAATGAGGAAGAATTGCCCGGTCGCAAATACTGGCATCACCCAGGCTTTCCATTCTTTTGCAGTTCGAAGCAGGATTAAACCTATTATTCCCTGCCAGAATGCCCATACCAGGTATGACCCTTCCTGCCCGGCCCAGAAACAGGAAACTATGAATTTAACAGGCATCTCCTTAGACGAATATTGCCATACGTAAGAGTATTCGAAACAATGATTTCCAATTAAGTAGTATAATGCTCCTATTGCACCAATTAATGCCAGGAAATGAAGTTTGAAAAGGTTGCCGGCAAGCTTAGAATAAAGCGCTTTTTTTTCTGCTTTTTTTTGTGAATAAACGAAGAAAATTGCAGAAATGATCAGGGATAAAAAGCTGATCCAGATAAATATCCGGCCTAAATATCCCGCCATTAAGTGTTCGCCAATGTATTGTATGTTCATATAGTTATCAGTGTATATTTAAGGTACAAAAGTATACTTTAAAACCAAAACTTTGGAGAGTTGTTTATATTTGATCTAATAAATATCCTAAGTAACTGATATGCATTGTGATACAATTATTGTGCTTTTATACTTTGCCTGATTATATTCAGCATACAAAATGATATTAAAAAATCATTAATATTGCGTACTGCTTTACACAACAAAATCGAGAGAATGAATATCAAAATAGTAGAAGTAAATTCCAGTAAACTATTACGCACCTTTATTCATCTGCCGGCTAAACTGCATAAGGACGAGCCTAACTGGATGCCTACAATTTATGCTGACGACAGGAACTTCTTTAATCCAAAAAAAAATCATCAGTTCGACTCATGTGAGACTATAATGGTTCTTGCTGTTGTTGGGGGCAAACCGGTTGCCAGGATAATGGGGATTATTCATAATCAATATAATGAACTGCGAAACGAGAATACAGCAAGGTTTGGTTATTTTGATTCAACAGACAACCAGGAAGTAGCACATGCATTGTTTGTTTTCGTACAGGATTGGGCAAAACAAAAAGGCATATCACTTTTGGTAGGCCCTTATGGATTTTCAGACAAGGATATCCAGGGTTTGCTCATTGAAGGGTTCAACTATTCTCCTTTAATCGACTCCGCATGCAATCCTCCTTATATTGTTCGACTCGTCGAAAATGAAGGGTTTGGTAAGGAAATAGATTGCATGACGTATAAATTTCCGGTAAACCTGGTATTGCCTGAATTGTATTATCGTATTCAGCAGCGCTCAAACTACAGTAATAATACAGAGTTGGTTGAATTTACCTCGCGAAGACAACTCAAACCGTATATTGTTCCGGTTCTCCAGTTGGTGAATAAAACCTATGATGATTTATATGGATTCGTTCCAATGTCGGATACTGAAATGCATGAATTTGCATCACGTTATTTGCCGATTATTGATCCACGGTTCGTAAAAGTGATCGTAAAAGAAGGAGAAGTTCTTGCTTTTATTATTGCAATTCCAAACCTGACCATAGGAATTCAGAAATCACGGGGTTACCTTTTCCCTATTGGTATTTTCCAGATTTTAATGGCTTCAAAAAGGACGAAGCAATTAGATTTAATGCTCGGTGCGGTTCGCCGTGATTACCAGGGAACCGGACTGGAAGTGGTAATGGGAATTAGCTTGATAGAGTCGGCGCGAAAAGCAGATTTTAAAAATATTGAGGCGCATTTGATTCTTGAAAATAATTATAAGATGCGTGCTGAAATTGAGCGTCTCAAAATACCTGTTCATAAGCGTTTCAGAGTTTTTAGAAAAGAAATTTAACATAAAACATTGTGAAATATTTCAGGATATCAGATTTAAGTAATAAATATTTTTATCCATTAGCTATTATTCTAAAATAATTTGTAATTTTGCACCCCTTAAAATAATTGAATTAATCATTTAACCGAAAGGAAGTTTATACATTATGATCATTGTTCCTGTAAAAGAAGGCGAAAGCATTGACCGCTCGCTGAAGAAACTGAAACGTAAATTCGAAAAAACCGGCGTTGTAAAAGAACTGCGTAATCGTCAAAAATTTACAAAGCCATCAATAGTACGTCGCGAAGAAGTTCGTCACGCAATTTATATCCAACAGCTTCAGCAGCAGCAGGAATTGTAGTCAACCCGGAATTATTTCTGGCAGGCAGGAAGTAATACTTGCATTTCTCATACTATTGTTGTACTTTTAACGTTAGTTTAGTACAATAAGTGAGGGGCAAAGGTTACTTCCTGTTTTATTTTGAAGGATGCTGAAGGATAAATATATAGATTACCTGAGATTTGAGAAGCGTTATTCAGCGCATACTATTCTGGCATATCATACCGATCTGGATGATTTTACCAAATTCCTCTCCTTGCAATATTCAGTCACCGATCCGCTTCAGGCCGATCATAACCTGATCAGATCGTGGCTCATCAATCTTATTGATCGCAAAATTTCTCCACGATCAGTTAACCGAAAGCTTTCCACACTCAAGTCTTTTTACCGGTATTGCCAAAAGCAGGATATGATTCAGAACAGTCCTATGCTTAAAGTTGTAGCACCGAAGACCTCAAAGCATTTGCCGGTATTTCTTACCCGCGATAACCTGGATGATTTACTTGGGAAAGTTGAATTTACTCCTGATTACGAAGGTTACCGTGATAAAATGATACTGACATTGTTTTATGCAACCGGTATCCGCAGGACAGAACTTATTCAGATATTAACCACCGATTTGGATCTTGACAAAGGAACTCTTAAAGTGTTAGGGAAACGAAATAAAGAAAGGATAGTACCTTTTGGAGAAAATGTAATTAATATGTTGAAAGAATATCTTGATAAGAGAGAAGAATTTTTAACGGGAAATATGCATTCTATCCAAAACAATAACCATTCGCTTTTTGTTACTTCAAAAGGTTTACCGGTATATCCAAGGCTGGTTCATACTATTGTTCACAAATACCTTTCTTTAATAGCTTCAAACAGTAAACTTAGTCCGCATGTATTAAGGCATACTTTTGCAACACATATGTTGGATTATGGTGCCGACCTGAATGCAATAAAAGAAATACTTGGCCATTCGAGCCTGGCGGCAACCCAGGTATATACGCACAACACAATTGAAAAACTAAAAACTATCTACAAACAAGCCCATCCAAGGGCGTAAACAAAAAGGAGGACTCATGAAAGTTAACATCAATTCAGTGCATTTTAAAACCGATAAGAAGTTGGACTCATTCATTACCGAGAAGGTTGAAAAGCTTTCGGATTTATACGACGGAATTATAGGAAGTGAAGTTACGCTAAGAGTTAATAACGGTGAAGACCATGATAACAAGATTGCTGAAATCCGCTTATTGGTTCCAGGCAATGATCTTTTTGCAAAGAAGCAGAGCAAATCTTTTGAAGAAGCTACAGATATAGCAGTTGATGCCCTTCGTAAACAATTATCCAAACATAAAGAGAAGCAAAGAGGCGAGTAAAAATAAATGAAAATATTTTCATCACTTGTTTGGTAAATCAAATTAAGTGCGTACATTTGCAGTCCTTTTCAAAAAGGACTGCTTTTGTTTGTGATAAACAGGTTGTAAAGTGCTGATAATAAGGAATATTTGAGTTGAATAAACACAAAAAGACTGCTTTTGAAGCTCCTTTACAGAGAACAAAAAAGGCCGATGTAGCTCAGTTGGTAGAGCAGCTGATTTGTAATCAGCTGGTCGGAGGTTCGAGTCCCTCCATCGGCTCACGTTCATTGTAATTTTAAAAAATACCGGGGGGATACCAGAGCGGTCAAATGGGGCAGACTGTAAATCTGTTGGCTAAGCCTTCGGAGGTTCGAATCCTCCTCCCCCCACAGTATTAATTTGATAATGCAATAATGTGTTAATGTGATAATATTAGTTATTGAAGATAATTAGCACATTAGCAAATTAAAACAGTATCACATTATTTTTGCGGAAGTAGCTCATTTGGTAGAGCGATAGCCTTCCAAGCTATAGGTGGCGGGTTCGAGCCCCGTCTTCCGCTCTTTGAAGGCCTTTGTAGCTCAGGGGTAGAGCGCTTCCTTGGTAAGGAAGAGGTCGCGAGTTCAATTCTCGCCGAAGGCTCTGATTTGTAAGTTAAAATCAATACAAAAATTAAAACAATAAACATTAATTAAAATGGCAAAAGAAAAATTCGATCGTTCAAAACCTCACTGTAACGTAGGTACAATCGGTCATATTGACCATGGTAAGACTACTCTTACTGCAGCTATAACCCTTGTGTTGGCTGAAAAAGGTTTGTCAGAATACCGTTCTTTCGATTCTATCGACAACGCTCCTGAAGAAAAGGAACGTGGTATCACTATTAATACTGCTCACGTTGAGTATTCAACTGCTAACCGTCATTATGCTCACGTTGACTGTCCAGGTCATGCTGACTATATTAAGAACATGGTTACAGGTGCTGCCCAGATGGACGGTGCTATTATCGTAGTTGCTGCTACTGACGGTCCTATGCCACAAACCCGTGAGCATATCCTTCTTGCTCGCCAGGTAGGTGTTCCTCAGTTAGTTGTTTTCATGAACAAGGTTGACCTTGTTGATGATGAAGAACTTCTTGACCTTGTGGAAATGGAAATCCGCGAACTTCTTACTTTCTATGGTTTCGATGGAGATAATGTTCCCGTTATTCGTGGATCAGCTCTTGGTGGACTGAATAAAGAACCTAAGTGGGTTGACAAAATCATGGAACTTATGGATGCAGTTGATAGCTACATTCCATTACCACTTCGTGCAAGAGAGAAGGACTTCCTTATGCCGATCGAAGATGTTTTCTCCATCACAGGTCGTGGTACCGTTGCTACCGGTCGTATTGAATCAGGTATTATTCATGTTGGTGATCCTGTTGAAATCGTTGGTATGGGTGCTGAAAAACTGAAATCAGTTTGTACAGGTGTTGAAATGTTCCGCAAATTGCTCGATCAGGGTGAAGCCGGTGACAACGCAGGGTTACTCCTCCGTGGTATTGATAAAGAAGCTATCCGTAGTGGTATGGTTATTATCAAACCAGGTTCAGTACATCCTCACAAACACTTCAAAGCTGAAGTTTATATCCTGAAGAAAGAAGAAGGTGGACGTCACACTCCATTCCAGAATAAATATCGTCCTCAGTTCTATTTCAGAACAACAGACGTTACTGGAGAAATCACTCTTCCTGAAGGAGTAGAAATGATTATGCCTGGTGATAATGTAACCATTGAAGTTATGCTCATCAGCGAAATCGCTATGACTAAAAACCTCCGCTTTGCTATCCGTGAAGGTGGCCGTACAGTAGGTGCAGGTCAGGTAACTGAAATTCTTGACTAAAAAAAATACGAGATGGAACCTCATGCCTGGGGTTCCATCTCTGCCTTTTTAATTAATGTTATATTTAGTCTGGCCTGTTTCAGGTAACCCTGCAACAGGCTATGGCTATACGGGTGTAGCTCAATTGGTAGAGTGGCGGTCTCCAAAACCGTAGGCTGTGGGTTCGACCCCTACCACCCGTGCAAAATATTTTGACTATATGGCAAATAATAAATTCGTAGAGTACGTCAAAGAAAGTTACGACGAACTCATGCACAAAGTTTCGTGGCCAACATGGAGCGAGTTGCAGAATAGTGCAGTAGTTGTATCAGTTGCTTCCCTGATAATTGCACTCGTGGTTTTTGCAATGGATAAATCGTTTCAGCTTATACTGAATCAATTCTATTCATTATTTTAACCTGTATTATTCTATTTAGTCTGATATTGGTAACCAACCTTTAAATTCACCATCCGGCATGGGCGAACAAGTGAAAAAGTGGTATGTGGTGAGAGCCATCAGCGGGAATGAGAAAAAAGTGAAAATATACCTTGAAAGTGAGATAAGTCGTCTCAAATTACAGGATTATATTGCGCAAGTACTCATACCAACTGAAAAAGTCTATCTGGTACGTAATGGCAAAAAAGTTAGCAAAGAGCGAAACTATTTGCCCGGCTATGTTTTAATCGAAGCCGTGCTTACCGGGGAGATACCTCACATTATTCGCAATATCCCCGGAGTATTAGGTTTTCTTGGCTCGAAAGATGAACCTGTACCCTTGAGACAAGCCGAAGTAAACAGGATACTTGGAAAGGTAGATGAGCTCTCAGAGCAAGGCGCCGAATTCAGTATTCCGTATATTGTTGGTGAAACGGTAACTGTCATTGATGGACCATTCAACAGTTTCAGCGGAATCATTGAAGAAATCAATGAGGAAAAGAAGAAACTGAAAGTAATGGTAAAAATCTTTGGCCGTAAAACTCCTTTGGAACTTTCGTTTACGCAAGTGGCAAAGGAAGCCTAGGTAGTTACTAAACTCCGCAAGTACAAATCCTTTAAGAAAAAAAAAGATGGCAAAAGAAGTTGCTGGATTAATTAAACTGCAAATTAAAGGTGGCGCGGCTAATCCTTCACCTCCGGTAGGACCTGCATTAGGTTCGAAGGGTGTGAATATTATGGAGTTCTGTAAACAGTTCAATGCACGTACTCAGGATAGGGCCGGTAAGGTTACTCCTGTTGTAATCACTGTATACAAGGACAAGTCGTTTGATTTTATTGTTAAAACGCCTCCTGTTGCCGTTCAACTCCTTGAAGTGACTAAGCAGAAAAGCGGATCGGCCGAACC
>CAIWMA010000355.1 GCA_903913645.1 uncultured Bacteroidales bacterium
ATAGTGGTAAAGAAACTTTTTGAAATTGTTACCCCGACAAAAGCTTACTTTGGCGAAAAAGACTTTCAGCAACTGGCTATTATAAAAAAAATGGTTGACCTTCTTGAGATGCAGGTAGAGATTATCCCCTGCCCTATAGTGCGTGAAGCCGATGGACTGGCCATGAGTTCACGAAACGCACGCCTGACTAAGGAAGAACGTGCAGAAGCACCTGTTATCTACAAAGCACTTTGCGGCATAAAAGAAAATTATTCCTGGTTTATCCCCGATGGCATTAAGCAACTGGTTATAGGCGAAGTACAGGAAGGCCATTACTTCAGGGTCGAATATGTGGATGTTGTTGATACTGAAACACTTCTTCCTTTTGAGGATTGGCAGGATGTAGAACATGCCGTGGTTTGTGTGGCTGCATTTATAGGCTCTGTGAGGCTTATTGATAATATTGTTTTGTATTGAAACACCTGAATAATCTGATGGAGTAAGGATAAAAACGTTAACGGCTGCTTCCTTCAACTTTTTCATTCAAAATTATAAATACTGTTAATTCTGGTCCTGTCCGGGAATCCGGAAAACTGTTTTAACGGAATATTTCGTAATTTTGCCATCCTATGATTATCGAAGTATTAAAATCAAAGATACACAGGGCCACGATAACGCAGGCTAACCTGAATTATGTCGGGTCAATTTCCATAGACGAAGATCTGATGAATGCCGCAAACTTCATTGAATTTGAAAAGGTTCAGGTAGTAAATATTAACAATGGCGAAAGGCTCGAAACCTATGTAATCAAAGGTGAACGAGGTACCGGCGTTATTTCACTTAACGGTGCTGCTGCCCGAAAAGCACAAATTGGCGACCTGGTTATCATTGTTTCCTACGCACAGATGGAATTTGAAGAAGCAAAACAGCATAAACCCACCATCGTATTTCCCACTCCGCAAAACAAATTAAACTAATAGTATTGAATTCAAAACTTAAGAATATTATCCGTTTCTCCATATTCCTGGGGATCGGCATTTTTTTTATCTGGATATTTCTGCGCAATCTTACTGCTGACCAAAAGCAAGAGATTCTCAATTCAATGGGCAATGCCAACTATTGGTGGATAGCGCTTGCCATTCCACTAGGTATTCTGAGTCATTTCGCAAGAGCTATGCGCTGGAAAATGCTTATTGAAACCATGGAATATAAACCAAGGAACAGCAATATGTTTTTTGCAGTTATGATCGGATATCTGGCAAATTTAGCTTTACCACGCCTCGGCGAAGTCAGCCGCTGTACCATTCTGACCAAATACGAAAATGTACCTTTCCAAAAATCATTTGGAACAGTAATAACTGAAAGAGTGATCGACATGCTGGTTTTCATCTTTCTTTTCTTTCTTAACCTTGCACTACAGGCTGAAAGGCTTTCAGGCTATATAGACGAAAAAATATATAAACCACTCCAGTCGAAACTTCACCTGAGTTACGATTTATCAGGATCGCTACTAATCTTGACAATTTCATTTATACTGATTTTTGGCGTGATCTTCCTGGTTTTCAGAAAAAAAATCCTTGCGAACAAACTCTATCTGAAAATCAAAGAAATAGTGATGGGATTTGTCGAAGGGATGAAATCGCTCATCAAATTAAGGAATCCATGGTTATTCGGATTTTATACTTTTTCAATCTGGGGGCTTTATCTGCTTATGGCGTACATAGTCTTCTTCAGCATCCCTGCCAGCAGTGGCGCAGGACTTGATGCCGGGCTTGCCGTCCTGGTTTTCGGTTCAGTCGGATTTATGGTTGTTCAGGGCGGAATAGGCATTTACCCTGCCATTGTTGCAGAAACCTTGGTACTCTATGGAGTTGCCAGCGCACAGGGTTATGCCCTTGGATGGCTGATCTGGACATCACAAAACCTGACTATTATACTTTTGGGAATTATTTCATTAATTTTATTGCCGATTTTAAACAACCGCAAAAATGAAAAGGCTTGAAATAATCAGAAAAAAGATTTTCACTTATACCGATCCCGATTTCAGTCGTATGGTAACCATATGGCAGTTTCAGGGTAAGAAGATCGTGTTTACTAATGGCTGTTTTGATATCCTTCATCTTGGCCATATCGATTACCTGGCAGCTGCTTCAGAATTAGGAGACCTGCTTGTTATCGGGCTCAACACCGATCAGTCCGTAAGCAAAATTAAAGGCAGCAACCGGCCGATACTGGACGAAATTTCACGTGCATTTGTACTTGCATCGCTGGGTTTTGTAGATGCAGTTGTGTTTTTTGGTGAGGATACTCCTTACAACCTTATTAAAACCATTCAACCTGATATTCTTGTAAAAGGGGCCGATTATAAGCCCGAAGATATTGTTGGCTATGATATTGTGAAAAATAAAGGAGGAGAGGTTATAACTATTGAATTTTTAGAAGGATATTCCACGACGGCGATTGAAAAGAAGATATTAGGAAAGTGATGAGTTATAAGATTTGAGATTAGTGTTGATCTATTTCTTAAATCTTCAAATTCCCTCATTTTCAAATCCACACATTCCCAAATTCTCAAATTATCAAATTCCCCCTACTTTTACACCATGGCAAAAACCAAAACCGTATTTTTCTGTCAGAGCTGCGGAGCTCAATCTGCTAAGTGGATGGGCCGCTGCACTTCGTGTGGAGAATGGAATACTTTTGTGGAAGAAGTGGTGCAACGCGATGAATCTGCCGCAAAAACTACAGGCAACTTTAAAACCACCGAATCGCGCCCTGTAAAACTTAAAGAAATAGCACAAGGCAACGAACAGCGTATCACCACAAGTAACGGTGAACTCGATCGTGTGCTGGGTGGTGGTTTGGTGGAAGGATCACTTATCCTCGTTGGTGGGGAACCTGGTATCGGAAAATCAACGCTTATGCTTCAGATTGCATTGAACATGCAAGGAGTCAAGATTTTGTATGTTTCAGGCGAGGAAAGTGAGCAGCAATTACGCATGCGTGCCGACCGGCTTGGCTACAAAGATCCAGATCTGTATATTCTTACCGAAACAAATACCCAAAGCATATTTCAGCACGTTCTAACGGTTCAGCCGGGCTTGGTAATTGTAGATTCTATTCAAACGCTGCAAACCAACCTTATCGAATCATCGGCAGGCAGTATTTCACAAATACGAGAAACTGCTGCCGAGATGCAGCGCTTTGCCAAAACAACCGGAGTTCCGGTAATCCTGATCGGGCATATAACTAAAGACGGTGCGCTTGCCGGTCCTAAAATACTGGAACATATGGTTGATGCCGTGCTTCAGTTTGAAGGAGACAGAAATCATGGATATAGAATATTGCGCGCTGTGAAAAACCGTTTTGGTTCAGCATCCGAACTTGGAATTTTCGAAATGCGTGATACCGGTTTACGCGAAGTTACCAATCCCTCCGAAATACTGATCTCGCAACGCGAAGAACCTACCAGCGGAGTAGCCATTGCAAGTACCATCGAAGGCATGAGACCAATGCTGATCGAAGTCCAGGCTTTGGTTAGCTCTGCAGCTTATGGTACACCTCAACGTTCATCCACCGGTTTCGACAGCCGCCGGCTCAACATGCTGTTGGCTGTACTCGAAAAACGCTGCGGGTTCCGGCTGGGAATAAAAGATGTATTTCTAAATATTGCAGGTGGCATCAGCGTGGATGATCCGGCTATTGATATGGCTGTAGTAAGCGCTATTCTTTCGTCGAACGAAGATATTCCTGCCAATCAGCAAATTTGTTTTTCAGGTGAAGTCGGGCTTTCGGGTGAAATACGGCCTGTAAACCGAATTGAACAACGCATTGCCGAAGCCGAGAAACTTGGTTTCAAACAAATCTTAGTTTCGCGCCACAACCTGAAAGGCCTGAAAACCGATAAATGGGCGATTAAAGTTACCGGAGTAGGAAAAGTGGAAGAAGTTTTCGGAATATTGTTTGGATAAGAAATCCCTTTTTAAAAGGATAACCACTGAGGCACTGAGGACTCCGAGGAGCACTAAGAATTCGTTATTTTTATAAAAATAAACTTTCATTTGAAATTGTTGTTTCAAAAACAACTTAGTGTTTCTTAGTGCTCTTTGTGCCTTAGCGGTAAACAATCGTTTTAAATCTATTTCATCTTTAATGAAAATCTTTAATGATAACCATCGCTTACAATCTGACAGTAGTTTATAAGTTTATTTATTCAACGCTACCTGCTTAAAGCCTTCCAGATCTGTATGCAATTCATCCGTAAGCGGATTTCGTTTGTATTTACGGACTTTATAAATGTTATAGATTATAACTACAACATTCGATGCCAGGGCCAGAAAGCTCACAATCCATAGCGCAGTAGGATTATTTGATGATTTTACGGCAAATTTTGATGTGTCGACAAAACCCGGCAAACACATAACAAACATCATCCAGATGGCCAGCGTTTGAGCCCTATGCTGCAGCCAGGCACCTTTTTTAATAAAAAATGCCGGTATCGTGCACGAAATAAGCAGAGCTGCACCTGCATAAAAGGCATGATCAGGAACACAATTGTACACATAGGCAAAGTTCCATAAGTCATATGCAATAATCCAAAACCAAAGCATATCAGGCCACAGCATATCCTTATATTTATCCTTGCCAATAAAAATTCCGAACCAACCTGAAATGGCTACAATATTTAAAATCCCGGCTATCCCATTCATCAGATTCCACGAACCACCGGTCATCATCATACCATCAATAAAACCGTTGTAACTATAACACTGGAAATCACGCATTACAGCTTCCAGAATATTTATTGATAAAATTAGCGGCGGGAAAACCAAAAGGTATTTTTTTTGCGACCAGCCTTTGATAAACCGAAGCCCCATAAAGCCCAGACAGCCTGCCAGCGATGAATACACTTTTACCCATGCAAACCATGTTCCAATGCTCGAGCCGG
Organism: uncultured Bacteroidales bacterium; assembly: GCA_903913645.1. Classification (GTDB taxonomy): domain Bacteria; phylum Bacteroidota; class Bacteroidia; order Bacteroidales; family UBA4417; genus UBA4417. The sequence goes on from CAIWMA010000355.1 coordinate 4,928, forward strand.
GAACAGCAGTATGTATCCACACTGTAAATGTGAGTACTATGGGCAAAGCCAGGTATATAAGAAGGGAAAACCATTTGCTTGCGCGGGTCAATTCATTCACAAGCATTAAGCCTGCAACAACTGCGAACCACATTAAGGCAGAATACCAGGGGATTTGTTCAAAGAAAAACATAAAGGGCTCCTTTCGTTAAATGATTTAAAATAATTACGATGCACAATTAGCCGTCATCATAACTTATAGAAAACACCAACGGAATATATCCGCTTCATTTCAAATCAGCGTGGATGGCTTATTGATTGGCAGCAAAATTAAATGCTCATTTCGCGAAAAAAGTTGAATTAGTTCAACTTCGTAAAATCCTGGTTTTGAGCTTACAAAGCCACTCTTTGCTTACTCCCATGAAAAGTGCAATATACTTATCAGGGATACGTTTCAGGTAAATTGGTTGCTCGTTATATAAATAGATGAGAAATTCCTTTGATGTAAGCGAAAGCCGTAAGGAGCTGAACTTGTATAATGTGATGAATCCGTGAGCAATAATTTTATGATAAAACGAACAGAACTCAGGAAAAGCAGCCGACATTTCATCCAGGTCAACTCGCGAGTATCTTATAACAACGCTGTCTTCGAGAGCCCGTATCCCGAACGCGGAAGGCTGACGGGTAAAATAACTTTCGGGTGACGAGAAAAAACCATATGCTTCATCAATAGCAAAACCAGTTATACTTTCCTTGCCTTTTTCATTTACATGCAGGTGCATGAAACTTCCGTGATGAATAAAATATCCATAATCACAAACTTGCCCGGCCTGCAAAACGTATTCGTTCTTATGAATTTGCATAACAGTACCACGCAACTTTAGTTGTTGCATCAGTTCAGCTGAAACAGAAATTTCAATCTCTATCTGTTGCCTGAGCTTTTCAAACATGCGACTTTGTTTGCGATCAAAGATAGGAAAGGCAGATGAAATGACAAAACAGCATAAGATAATCACTAATCTGTTTAAAATTAACCAATAAGACACTAGGCACACTTAGGTACACTAAGAATTAGAGGCTTAATAATAAACTACTTTTTGAAATTGTTGTTTCAAACACAACTCAGTGTTTCTTTGTGCTCTTAGTGCCTTAGTGGTGCATTAGATTAAGAAAATCAATACTCATCCCAGCTATTAATTGCAATATCTTCCGGCTGCAGTTTGCAGATTGCATAAATAAACGCACTTGCCAGTCTTGCATTTGTAATCAGAGGTATATTGAAGTCAACTGCTGCCCGCCGTATTTCGTAATCGTTGTACAACTCGGTTTTCGAAAGGTTTTTCGGGATATTGATAACAAGGTCAATCTTGCGGCTCTTCAGGTATTCCAGTGTATTGGGCGATTCGGCTTCATCGGGCCAGTATAGGACAGTTACAGGAACATCATTATCTGCAAGGAACTTTGCTGAGCCGCGGGTAGCAAAAAGATTGTATCCGCGTTCAACCAGCATTCGTGCACTTGTAAGCAATTCGATTTTTGAACGGGTATCTCCGGATGAAAACAGGATATTTTTTTCAGGAATACGGTAGCCAACTGAAAGCATGGCTTTTAAAAGCGCTTCATAGTAATTTTCGCCAATGCATCCTACTTCGCCGGTACTGGCCATTTCGACCCCAAGCACCGGATCGGCTTTCTGAAGCCTTGAGAACGAAAACTGCGAAGCTTTTATTCCTACATAATCCATTTCGAATGCTGATTTACTCGGTTTCTCCACTTCGATACCAAGCATGATTTTCGTTGCAAGTTCAATCAAATTGATTTTAAGAACTTTGCTAACAAACGGGAAACTCCTGGAAGCTCTCAGATTACATTCAATCACTTTTATGTCATTATCTCGGGCAAGGAACTGCATATTAAATGGTCCGCTGATGTTAAGTGCCTTTGCAATATCGCGCGAAATTTTCTTAATCCGCCTTGCTGTTTCCAGATACATTTTTTGTGCGGGGAACACTATAGTTGCGTCGCCCGAATGCACTCCGGCAAATTCAATATGCTCCGAAATGGCATAAGCCATCACCTCGCCTTTGTCGGCGACAGCATCAATCTCAATTTCCTTAGCATTCTGAATAAACTCTGAAACTACAACAGGGTATTCTTTCGAAACCCTGGCAGCAAGCGTAAGGAAAAAATCAAGCTCCTGGCGGTTGGAAACCACGTTCATTGCAGCACCGGAAAGCACGTACGAAGGACGAATCAAAACCGGGAAACCAACCTCATCCACAAAATCATAGATCTGTTCTATTTCAACAAGCTCTTTCCAGCGCGGCTGATCGATTTTCAGCGTGTCGAGAAGTGAAGAAAATTTATGGCGGTTCTCAGCATTATCAATGCTTTCAGGAGCTGTTCCTAAAATCGGCACACCTTGTCCATGCAGGCGCATAACCAGGTTATTTGCAATCTGTCCGCCGGTACTTACTATGACTCCTTTTGGTTCTTCAAGTTCAATAATATCCATGGTACGCTCGAACGACAGCTCATCGAAGAACAGCCTGTCACAGGTATCATAATCGGTACTTACAGTTTCGGGATTGAAATTAATCATCACGCCACGGTAACCTTCGTTACGTGCTGTGGTAAGGGCATTTACAGAGCACCAGTCGAACTCTACCGAACTCCCGATACGATACGCGCCCGAACCAAGAACAATGACAGATTTCCCGTCTTTTTCCGGAATAATATCATGTGCCGAACCGTTGTAGGTCATGTACAAATAATTAGTCTGAGCAGGATATTCTGCAGCCAGTGTATCTATTTGCTTGATGTAAGGAAAAATGCCCAGTGATTTCCTGTAATTACGGACTTCGAGCATTTCCTTATGCATATTTCCGGGCTGTTCGTTCAGAAAGCGTGCAATTTGGAAATCAGAAAAGCCTTTCTGCTTGGTGGCTTTCATCAGTTCGGCCGAAATATCCTCGATCTTGTCAAGAGATTTCAGCTTAACCATATGGTCATAAATGGATTTCAGTTTAACAAGGAACCAGTTATCAATTTTTGTGAGATCATGAATCCGCTCAACAGTATAGCCAGCTTCGAATGCGCTGGCAATGGAATAAATCCGCATATCGGTAGGTTCCGAAAGTGCCTGGTCGATATCATTAAATTCAATATCGTGGTTCCCGACAAAACCGTGCGTCCCCTGCCCTACCATGCGCAGACCTTTTTGTATTGCTTCCTCAAAAGTACGGCCAATGGCCATAATTTCTCCCACGCTCTTCATGCTTGAGCCAATTTCCTTCGACACACCGACAAATTTATTTAGATCCCAGCGTGGAATTTTGACGACGATATAATCGAGTGCAGGTTCAAAAAATGCAGTTGTAGTCTTGGTTACGGAGTTTTTAAGTTCATGAAGGCCATAACCAAGAGCTAGTTTTGCAGCCACAAATGCCAGCGGATAACCAGTTGCTTTTGATGCCAGCGCTGATGAACGCGAAAGGCGCGCATTTACCTCAATAACACGGTAATCTTCTGAATTGGGATCCAGGGCATACTGTACATTGCATTCGCCGACAATCCCAACATTTCTTACAATTTCGATGGACAGGCTACGGAGTTTGTGATATTCACGGTTAGTAAGCGTTTGTGATGGAGCAACCACAATACTTTCGCCGGTATGTATGCCAAGCGGATCGAAATTCTCCATGTTACAGACGGTGATGCAATTGTCATAACAATCGCGCACTACTTCATACTCAACTTCTTTCCAGCCTTTCAGACTTTCTTCCACCAGAATTTGCGATGAATAAGAAAACGCAGTTCCTGCAAGTTTCAGCAGTTCGTCACGGTTATAACAAAAGCCTGAACCTTGTCCGCCAAGCGTGAAAGCTGCACGAACAATGATCGGAAAACCTAATGTATCTGAAGCATTCAACGCATCATCAATGGTAGTAACCGCAATGCTTCGCGGGGTCTTTATATTGATTTTACGAAGGTTATCGGCAAATATTTCGCGGTCCTCCGTATCGATAATAGATTGAACCGGTGTGCCTAAAACTTTGATATTGTATTTCTCGAGTGTGCCCGATTTAAAAAGTGCGATCCCGCAATTCAAAGCAGTTTGGCCCCCAAAGGAGAGTAAAATCCCCTCTGGGCGTTCCTTTTCAATTACTTTCTCGATAAAGAAAGGAGTAACAGGAAGGAAATATATTTTATCAGCAACGCCTTCGGAGGTTTGTACTGTCGCGATATTGGGATTGATAAGGATGGTAAAAATACCTTCTTCACGCAAGGCTTTCAGTGCCTGCGATCCGCTGTAATCAAACTCTCCGGCTTCACCGATTTTCAATGCTCCCGAACCAAGGACTAATACTTTCTTGATATTTATCATTTTTATTGTTTTAAGCAAATTTGAATTTCATCTACTTTGAGTTGGTAAAGTTTAACCACGGAGGCACGAAGGGCACTGAGATACACGGAGGATTTTTATGAGAGAATATTTCAATTTTATCTGTGTCCATCTGTGTTTTCTGTGTCTCAGCGGTTTTTCTATTCTTTTGGCAGTATTGCAAATTCATTTGTCACTAATGATACCATCTGGTTTCTGATATTTTCGCAGTGGAAATTAATCAGTACTCCTTTCGGTTTTAATGTTAGTTTCAAATATGATAATAACTGTGCCTGATACAATCGAATCATTTCTTCAACTGCCTTAAGTTCAACTATTATTAAATCTTCAACCAATAAATCCAATCTAAGTTGACCACCCAGGTTTTTCCCTTTATACAAAATAGGAATAAAAATTTCAGATTCAACTTTCAACCCACGCATTTTCAGTTCCTCAACCAGGCACGTTTGCTAAACCGATTCCAAAAGACCAGGTCCCAATTGTTTGTGGACCTCAATTGCACATCCTATTATTTTATAGGAAATGTCGGTAATCAATCGCTGAGTTATTTTCATAATCGTTTTTTAAAATGAATCAATCTGTTGGAAACATAAAAAAGAAAAATATTACTTTGAAAATTTCAGACGATACTCTGTGTGCCTCCGTGCTCTCCGTGCCTCCGTGGTTATACCCTTTCCCGTACTACCGTCAGAAAATCATCAAACAAATACTCACTGTCTGTCGGGCCACTGGAGGCTTCGGGGTGGAATTGGACAGAGAAAACAGGACGGGTTTTATGCCTTATGCCTTCGTTTGTTCCGTCGTTAAGGTTTTCAAAAAACGGCTCCCAATCGCTAGAAAGGGTTTTATTATCGATTGCAAAACCATGATTCTGTGAAGTCACCATAGCTTTGTTGGTTCCACATTGCAAAACAGGTTGGTTATGACTGCGGTGCCCATATTTAAGCTTATATGTATCAGCTCCCGAAGCGAGTGCCAGCAATTGATTGCCTAGGCAAATCCCAAAAATAGGTATGTCCTGTTTCAATGAAATTGCAAGATGTTTTATGGTAGCCTCACACATTTTAGGATTACCGGGACCATTAGAAATAAACAATCCGTCGTACTTTTCCTTTGAATAATCATAATCCCAGGGAACACGGATCACCGTTGTATCACGCTTCAGGAAATGGCGTATAATATTATATTTCACGCCGCAGTCGACCAGCAAAATACGGGTTGAACCATTTCCATAAGTAATCACTTTATCAGTACTTACACTTGCAACCAGGTTCTCCATATTCGGATCATGAAAACCGGGATCATCATTTCCAAAAACAATTTTTCCCATCATGGCACCTTTCTCGCGGATAATCTTGGTCAGTTCGCGAGTATCGATTCCATATAAACCAGGAATTTTGAATTCCGTAAGCCAGTCGCCGAGACTTCGTTTAGCACTCCAGTGGCTGTATTGTTCCGAATAGTCCGAAACTATTAATGCTGTAACCTGGATGCGGTCCGATTCGAAAAAATCGGGCAATCCATCCATCATCAATGCCTCAGGCACGCCGTAGTTGCCTATAAGCGGATAAGTAGCCACCATGATCTGACCGGCAAACGATGGATCAGTAAGGCTTTCGGGGTAACCGGTCATGGAAGTATTAAAAACTACTTCTCCTGCTACCGATCCTTCAAAGCCAAAGGACTTGCCAATAAATACGGTACCATCTTCAAGGATGAGTTTTGCTGTGATTTCTTTTGCCATTATATTGTTATTCAATATTTTACATTTTAAAACTGGTGTTCTGTCTCAAAATTTGAAGTGCAAAATTTTTTCAGGCCCAAAGCCTGATCATCCTTTTAAAAACGTTACTTGTTTTTTGCCATGGCTGATATTTTTACACACAATCAGGGATTGCTGACACCATCAACAATCCCCGGTTTATTTTGAAATCTGATACTTGCCTGCTTGTGTATTGCGGTGCAAATTTACGCTTTTAAATGATGGTACGGATTATTTGCTTCCAATAATCTGTAAAAGTTCATCAAGTTTAGGCGACAGGATGATCTCGGTCCTGCGGTTTTTGGCTTTGCTAGCCGCTGAATTATTAGGCTCTACAGGTAAAAATTCACCACGTCCGGAAGCAACCAAACGGGTTGGATTAATCTTGCCATTGGCTAAAATTATTTTAACAATAGAGGTAGCACGCATCACACTCAGGTCCCAGTTATCCTCCACCTGGTTCTGACTGTTTAAAGGAACATTATCGGTATGTCCTTCGATCAGAACATTGATATCAGGATTTTTTTCAAGCACTTTTGCCAGATCTTTAAGAGCAGCGCTGCCATCCTTACTTACAACCCATTTCCCTGAGGCAAAAAGAAGTTTCTCTTCGAGCGAAACATATACTTTTCCATCTTTCATATGAACTGTAAGACCTTTGCCTTCGAAACCTGTAAGCGCATCAGAAACTGCTTTGCGTAACGCATTGGTAATTGAATCATTTCTGCGCAAAGCGGCCTGTAATTCAGCAAGGTTTTTGCCTTTAACATCAAGTTCAGCCTGCATGGCTTTAACGCGGTCTTCCCGTATCAGAAGACTATCTTTTGAAGCTTTTAACTCCGCCATTACTTTTTCGGCATCCTCGAAATTAGCCGAAAATTGCGACTTAAGCAGTTCGTGCGAACGATCAAGTTCATTATAATCTGCTGTAAGTACTCGTAACATTGATCCCAGCCGGGAAGTATCGGCTTTGAGTTGAGAAACATCCTTTTTATAGCGTTCATTTTCAGACGAAAGCTCAGTTACCTGGGTACTTAGTATATCAAGTTTTGCGTTCAGCCCGGAACTTTCCTCGCTGCATTTTGCAGTAAGGTCTTTGTATTTTTTCATGGAGACGCAGGAGGTAAAAGCGCCTGCGAGTAGTACAATAATCGCTACCCTGATTACTTTGACAAAAAATGAATAATTCATAATAAGAAAGTTAAGGATTTTAATGATTTGTTGAATTTAAAAGTTTATTTCCAGCAACGACGGGCAATGATCGGAATGAACCGCCAACGGTAAAATTACTGCACGTTGCATGTTTTTTTCGAGTTCATCGCTTACCATATTATAATCGATACGCCAGCCAAGGTTTCTGCTGCGTGCACCCGAACGGTAACTCCACCACGTATAATGATGAGGTTCTTTAACAAAGTACCTGAATGAATCGATAAAACCGCAATTTAAAAATCCTGTTACCCATTCGCGTTCCTCTGGAAGAAAACCGCTGCTTGTTGCATTACGTATAGGATCGTGAATATCAATGGCACGGTGGCAAATGTTGTAATCGCCGGAAATAACCAGGTTAGGGCGCGTCTTTTTTAATTCAAGAATATAGTTCTGGAAATCAGCAAGCCACTGCATTTTGAATGACTGCCGCAGATCGCCGGTGGTTCCCGAAGGATGATAAACAGAAATTACACTCATATCACCATAATCAGCACGGATAAACCTTCCTTCAAAGTCATATTTTTCGATCCCCATTCCATAAACCACCTTATCGGGTTCAATTTTCGAAAGTATTGCGACACCACTATACCCCTTTTTCTCAGCCGGAAACCAATAAGTATGGTATCCCAACACTTCGAAATCAATGATAGGAATCTGATCATGCTGGGCTTTGATTTCCTGCAAACAGACAATATCAGGATCAGTTGCCTGAAGCCAATCCAGGAATCCTTTGCTTATGGCAGCTCTTATCCCGTTCACATTATAAGTAATGATCTTCATACTTCTGATTTTTCGAAAGCAAAAATACTGGATTTAGGATCGGGATTTATTCAACGATGGTATAAGTTATACAGAAATAATCAACAACTTATAAAAATAAGCCCGATTGGATACCAAAATCACAATACGTCTTTTCATGTTGAAGTTTTGAAAGCCCAGAAATGATCACGGTTTCGCCCATATGGTTGAGTGTGGATATTAGTATTCTTTTTACATTTATTTTGAGAACATTTGTTCTTAGTTGGAAAGAATTTCAGTATATTTGGAAATTGATAACAATTCTTTTGCCTGCGGTGCTATTTATTTGAGCTGTAAACCTGCATCCTGGCAATCAAATAGGGTTAAACGTTGCTTTGGCTTATCATCAAAGTGAGATAGCCGTAGGTTTATTGTAAGAAAATGCAAATAAACTTTACTGGTATTATCATACACCGGAAATGATTAATGCTGAATTTCTAATGAACAAAATTGGTTGTGGGAAACGGCTAATTGCTTTTGAATATTAATACAGTTTTGCATGTCATGATTTCCTATGACAGTGAAGACGCATTCCTGTGCAAAGTCAATGGCAGGGAGATTAGTGTGAAAACAAACAATTGAATGGGCAAAGCATTTTTACAACTTCATTTGCCTGGCTGGTCAACAAATTATTTATCTCATTGAGTAAAATGAAAACCCTGGAAGAAAAAACAAAATTAAGGTTGTCGGAAAGCACTTACAGGGGAATTCTTGATAGTTTGAGTGATGCTATTTATATACTGGATAAAGACGGTTGTTTCCTTGATGTAAATATTGCTGCCCAGGAATTGTATAAATATGATATAGAATCTTTTATCAGCAAAACCCCGGAATTCCTTGCAGCACCGGGGCTTAACAACCTGGAACAGACATTCGCTTACATTCAGGAAGCCTATAACGGGAATCCTGTGAGATTTGAATTTTGGGGATTACGAAAAGATGGTTCTGTTTTCCCTAAAGAAATCAGACTTACACCGGGCATGTGGTTCGGCAAGAAAGTTGTAATAGCAGCTGGCCGTGAAATGACCGAAAGAAAGCAGGCTGAGGAAGCGTTAAGAATCAGCGAAGAAAAGTACCGATTGCTTGTTCAGTATTCGAGCGATCCTATTTTTAGTTTTAATCCCGATGAATCATACCGGTATATAAATGATGCATTTGCCAGGCAGTTTGGCAAAAATCCCGAAGAAATTATAGGAAAAACCCCATTTGATATTTTTCCGCACGAGGAAGCTGAAAAACGACTTCAACTTGTACGTAATGTTTTCATGACAGGTGAAAAAGGGGAAATTGAGGTGAAAGTAGTAAACATCCAGGGTGAAGATAAATTCTACTTAACCATGGCTGACCCTATCAAAGATTCTAAGGGAAATATTTTGTGGGTTACCTGTATCTCTAAAGATATTACACTTCGTAAAAAAGCCGAAGAAGAACTGAAGCTTAAAAATGAATTACTTAAGGCGAGTAGCGCCGAGAAAGATAAGTTTTTCTCCATCGTGGCACATGACCTGCGCGGACCTATGAATGGTTTCCTGGGCCTGACTTCTATAATGGTCGACGATATTGAAGAATTATCTGCATTTGAGCTTAAAGAAATTGCTACTACCATGCGAACTTCAGCCATAAACATATACCGGCTGATAGAAAACCTGCTCGAGTGGTCAAAAATGCAGCGCGGAAAAATTAGTTTCGACCCGCAGCCTATGTTCCTTAAAAGTTCACTGACAAAGAGCATTGAATTGATGAAGGATACAGCCATTCGGAAAGCAATCGAACTCCGGATCAGCATACCGAACCAATATGTCGTGTTTGCCGATATTCATATGCTCGAAACCATAATAAGGAATTTGATTTCCAATTCTATTAAATTCTCGTTTAAAGGTGGTACAATTGAAATCTCAGCATCAAAAACCGAAAATGACATGATGCAAATTGTAGTGAAAGACTTCGGGATAGGGATGGGCGAAGAAATGGTAAGCAAAATGTTTAATCTTACGGAGAACATAAACAGGAAAGGAACAGAAGGTGAGCCGTCGACCGGGCTTGGTCTTATTCTCTGTAAAGAATTTGTTGAAAAACAAGGTGGGAAAATATGGGCTGAAAGTACCGAAGGCGAAGGAACTTCATTTATTTTCACCCTGCCACAACCCTGATACAAATCCCGGCTTTTATTAACTCACAATATAGCGAAAGATTATATGATTCCAGCTGTATTCCGATGAAGTTAAAAGCTATCCTGGTATAGAAAAAGCATCAGAAATAACTTAATTCAGGCTAGTCTAAAACCCTGTGAAAATACCGGGAGACAAAAGGAGAAGGAACCCAAAAATATAATGTCAACGCATGATTATCATCGAACTCATTTTTAATCTGTCACTACTGATAGCCGTAAGCATACTTTCCGGATTTATTGAAACGTATTGGAAACGGAATACCACGCAAGGCAAAATTATGCAAGGCTTGCTTTTTGGCGGGGTTACTCTGATCGGAATGCTCAATCCCTTTGAACTTGCACCCGGAATTATTTTCGATGGGCGTAGTGTGGTAATAAGCCTAGGAACATTATTTTTCGGACCTATCGCCGGGTTCATTGCCATGTTGGCAGCATTATTCTACCGGGTTTACCTTGGCGGGGGCGGCTTGTATACAGGTAGTACTGTTATACTTTCATCGTATTTCATAGGATTGGTTTACTATTTTAAAAAGCGAAAAAAGGGAAAACCGATATCAACTTTGGATTTATATGGTTTTGGATTGCTTGTCCATATGGCAATGGTACTTTGCTTATTCCTGATGCCTGCAGGAATGAGGGTGATTGCATTCAAAACCATGAGTTTTACTATCCTCGGGGTTTACCCGCTTGCAACACTACTCATTGGTAAAATACTGAAAGACCAGGAAGATAATTCAGCATTAATGGGAAATCTTGCCGAAAGTGAACGGGAATTTAGGTTATTGATAAACAATATGAATCAAGGTATGGCGGTTCACGAAGTGATTTCTGACAGTGAAGGAAAGCCGGTTGATTATCGGTTTACGTACCTGAATGAAAAATACGAACAGCTTACCGGTTTCACAAAGAAGGAAGTAGTCGGAAAAACAATACTTGAAATTGTACCGAAAATTTCTCAAAAAACTATTCAAAAGTATGCTGATGTAGCTATAACGGGAAAGGCAATCCATTTTGAATCGTATTCGCGTGAACTGAAAAAATACTATGAAGTTGACATTTACCAATCCAGCGAAAACCATTTTGCCGTAATTCTTTCCGACATTACAGCACGCAAACAGGCACAGAGAGAAATTCTCACCAAGAACAAAAGCCTCGAGAAACTGAATATAGAGAAAGATAAATTGTTTTCTATCGTTTCGCACGATTTGCGTAGCCCTATGAACGGGATTCTCGGGTTAACCGGCATGATAAATAATGAAATAGACAGTTTTTCGAAAGATCATATCCGGGAGATGGCAAAATCCATTCATACTTCGGCCAGCAGCATTATTCAGCTGCTTCACGGGTTGCTTGAATGGTCGCAACTACAGCGCGGGAATATCAGTTTCACTCCCCGGCCGGTAGCCCTGGCCGATTCTGCTCAGAAATGTATAAACCTGCTTAACGAATCAGCAAAAGCTAAGAATATATCAGTAATCAGCAATGTTCCTGACACTATCAGTGTATTTGCAGATACTAATATGCTTGACTCTGTATTCAGGAACCTGGTTTCGAATGCAATAAAATTCACCCCGAAAAAAGGTCAGATTGAAATCAGCGCTTCGCAAAAAGATGCGCAAACCATTGTCATTGGTGTAAAAGATGATGGCATCGGGATGAATATGGCCTTACTCGAAAAACTATTCAGCCTTTCGGTAAAAATAAACCGTAAAGGCACCGAAGGCGAGCTTTCATCGGGTCTCGGACTGATTATGTGCAAGGAATTAATTGAAAAACACGGTGGAAAAATATGGGCTGAGAGCGAGGAAAATAAAGGCTCTGCCTTTTATTTCACACTAAAAACCACAGTCAGCGGCACCGGATTAAATCCTGAAAATAATGCCGGATAATAAAAACGCAAACTTCGGGTTATAGAAGTATCCTATTTCGTTTCGCATGTATCGCCGGAAAAGAGTACCTTTAAACACGACGAACCTTGTATCGCAAATACTCGCCGGCAATCAAAAAAAGTTAAACTAATGATCAGATACACTATCCTTATTGTTTGCCTTTTATTTGTAATAAAGAAAGAAGTAGCCTATGGGCAGCAATACTTTATAAAATCATATGCCGCTGAAAATGGGTTGCCAACCAGGATAATATCGGATGCCTGCCAGGATAAAGAAGGCTGTATGTGGTTTTCAACGTACGCAGGGATATCCAAATACGACGGGTTCACCTTCAAAAATTATGATACTTTAAGCGGCCTGCCTGCTCAGCATTACCGTAAGATCAAATGCGACGAGAAAGGCATAATATGGACAGTTCCATATGGTAATGCAGGAAAGATTGTCTATTTTAAAGATAATGCCTGGAATACGTTTAAACCTCTATATGTACTGAAAAACAGGACATACATTACATCCTTTGATCTTTTTTACAAAAACAACCTGCCGGTAGTTTGTATGGGAAGCTACGATGGAGTCGATCTGTGCCAGGATAACAAATGGAAACACTTTGATATTTCAACCGACAAAACCCTGAACGTAGTATTGAATGTTACCGTTAAAAATGGTTCATTTTACCTGAGTACAAAAACCGGGCTATACATTCTGAGTGGTGAAACACTTAGCAGTGACCTGAATGATAAAATAAATAAAAATAAAGAATCTATACTTGCTGTTAAATTCGAAAATCCAGGTTCCCCGCACGAGAAAATGTGGATTTTAACCAATCATTCAATTGGATTCTATCAGAAAAACAAGTTAACTATTGTAGCTGCCAATTTTATCCTCGACGATGTTGATTTAACCCTCTTTGCTTTTATAGGAATTGGCAAAAGCGGAAATGTAATTTTTGGAAATAACTTCGCCAAATATTTACTGAAAACTGCTACATCAGAGATCATTCCCTTAAAAATCCAAAATGGATTTTCATCAAACGGAGCTTCATCTGTTTTTATTGACAGGGAAGATAACATGTGGTTCACCGACAGCAGGGGCATCGATAAAATAACCAATATAACTTTAGTAAACTACTACCAAACCAGCGGGTTACCCGAAAATGAAGTTACTGCCATTGTAGAAACCAACGATGGACGGCATGTGTTCGGGCATAATAACAAATTGTCGATTCTACAAAATGACAAATTTAAAGTAATTGAGCTGCCCGGAAAACAAAACAGTCTTACCCGCGTGCTGGACATGGTTAAGGACAATAAAGGAGAAATCTGGTTCAGCGCCAATACACTGGGAATCGGCAGGTTAACAACAAATGACAGAATACTGTGGTATCCATCCATTAATGGATTTATGGCTACTTCAATCAGCCAGGATATTTCAGGAAGGATATGGATAGGATCCAACCACGGGCTTTATTACCTTGTGGGGAATAAAATTATTGAATATGAGCACAATGCTCTCTTCCGCAAAAACGGAACCCGTAAAATATACCCTCGCGACAAAGGAGGAATTTATGTCACAGGCATAAACGGAGTATGGCAGGTAAACCCTGACACTGTAATAAAACTGAAGGCTGAAGATGAATCGCAACAGTTCAATGCTTTCTCCTATTTCAAGGATAAAAAAGGAACTGAATTCATCGGGACAATGAACGGGCTCTTTTACATTAACAACGGTATTCTTAAGCGATTCATCAACAAAAAGCTGAATATCACCAATCCCATTTACTTTATTTTACAGGATAATGAGAACTTTTACTGGTTTGGTACCAACAACGGCGTTTACAGGTGGGATGGCATCAATGATCCTGAAGTTTTCAATAACTTAAATGGTCTGGCAGGGCGCGAGACGAACCGTTCGGCAGGGATACTCGATTCCAAAGGGAAAGTATGGATAGGGACCGACAGGGGATTAACCTGTTTTGACCCGGGCCAAAACCGGTTAAAGACACCTCCTCCTTTAGTTAGCTTGCTCTATACCGAAACCCTGCATGGAAATAAGCTTTCGCTTAATACTGCTGCCTCTGTCGATAATTCCGACAATTCACTTTCATTTCAGTTCAGGGGTATTTCATTTGTAAATGAAGATTTGCTTACGTATAAATACAAACTCGAGGGCTATGATAAGGACTGGCGTGAAGCAAGCCAGAATATGCTCGATAAAATTAAATATGTAAACATAAAACCTGGAAAATACAGGCTTTGTGTAATGGCAAAGAATTATTCGAGTAACTGGAGTGCTATTTCATATTCAAAGGAAATTGAAATAAAATCTCCTTATTACATGTCCTGGTGGTTCATCCTGATATCAACAGCAGTAATTTTTGTTTTACTCGGAATTGCATATTCATTTATAAGTCAAAAGATTATAAACAATGCTCTGAAGAATGAAATTGCAGAACGAAAACTGGCAGAAGAAAAACTTAAGGAAAGTGAACAGCGACTGTCATTTATAATCGAAGGAAGTAGTTTAGGAACCTGGGACTGGGATTTGACAACCAATATAACTCATCGCAATCATCTTTGTAGTGAAATTCTCGGTTTCACTGAGGAGGAAACCCGTAATATTCCTGATTTCTGGATCGATCGGATACATCCGGAAGACAAGGAACTTTCAGATCGGGCTGCTCAATTGCATATGGAAGGCAAAACACCACTTTTAGAAGTTGAATATCGAATCCGTACAAAAGACAATAAATATAAATGGATCCAGGATAGGGCAATGGTAGTTCTACGCGATGCAGAGGGTAAACCACTCCGGATGAGTGGAACTCATACTGATATCACTGAACGAAAACAAGTAGCAGATTCGTTGCAAAAAAGTGAAGAACGAATACGCCTGTTGCTAGCTTCATTGCCGGTTGCTATATTTACTTCCCCTGTTGATCCTAAAACCGACCTCAACATGATTACCGGGAATGTTAAGGCCCTGACAGGTTTTACTGAAGAAGAATTTCTGGCGGAACCCAATTTCTGGAATAAACGCATACATCCTGATGACCGCGACAGGGTTATTAACGCTCTGAGAGAAACCCCTGCTCTTGGAGCACTTTCTATTGAATACCGCTGGCAATTGGCCGACGGAACCTATAAATGGATTCATGATCAAAGTATTATTAACACCAATGGCATACACCAGGAATACCTCGGCGTTTTTGTTGATATCAACGACCTGAAAGTGGCTGAACAGGTAATCAGAAACAAAAACGAACAACTCAGCCTCATAAATGCTGAAAAAGATAAATTGTTCTCCATTATTTCACATGATTTACGAAGCCCGGTGAGCGGGTTCCTGGGGCTTACCGGCTTATTATCAGAAGAGTTAGATAAAATAAGCCCTGCACAATTGCGCGAAATAGTTACCGCCATGTTCACATCGGCCGGTAAAGTAAATGATTTGCTTAACGATTTGCTCGAATGGTCGCGCTTACAACGCGGGCTCACTGTTTTTAGCCCAATACAATTGAATCTTAAACAAACTGCCGACGAATGCATTTCGCTCATCACCGAACAGTCGGGAGTAAAAGCATTAGAAGTCATAAACGAAATTCCGGGCGAAATACTGATAATTTCAGACCTTCACATGTTGCAGATCGTTTTGCGGAATCTCTTATCAAATGCGGTGAAGTTTACACCGAAAACCGGCAAAGTAATACTTTCGGCCTCCTTCGAAAACAAACAGTTTGCAAGAATATCAGTTAGTGACACAGGTATAGGGATGAACCCGGATTTGAAAAGCAAGCTTTTTAAAGTAAATGAAAAAACCGGGCGCAAAGGAACCGAAGGAGAGCCTTCATCAGGCTTAGGGCTGATCCTGTGCAAGGAATTTATCGAAAAACAAAACGGGCAGATATGGGTGGAAAGTGAAGAAGGGAAAGGAAGTACTTTTCATTTTACAGTACCGCTGGGGATTGAGGGGATTGAAGGGACTTAGAAACGGAGAGACTGGGGGACTGGGAGAAAGTGATAAGTAAAAAGATGCCGGAATCTGAAACTGGAATCCGGAACCTTTCTGTAGATAATCAGAAATAAAGTTATTTCCGTACGGGCCGCTTTTGTTTAACATTAAACAGGCCTACAAAAACCGAATAACCCATTAACGCCCCAAAGCCTATTTGTTTCATCACACCGAGCAAATCGGTAGTTTGCCATTCCTGCATTACTTTCCCGTTTTTAACTTTGCGTATAAATATACCGTGAATCTCCAGGTTCTTTTTATTGGCGGGAGCTCCCATGAAACTACCGGTGTTTACTGCTGTTGAAATAAACTGTATGGATGCCTGGTCGCCATCAACAAGTATATTAGGGAATTCCATTTTCAGGTTCGAAAATGCGGCTTTCATATCCTGCATAAACCCGATATACTCGTCCTTTGTAAATACAAACCCGTCGCCGGTATAGGTAAAATTATCGTCCAACAATTCGGCCAGATCGTTCCAGCGGCCTTCCAGTATGGCATAGGATACTGCCAGAGCCGTTTTTTTCACTTGTTCTTTTTCCATTTTTATGTTTTTATTATTCGGCAAAGTTGCGACAGTTACTATATTTTTCCAATATACTACCCAAAAAGAAAGCACTATACATTTGGTAAGTACTTCCTAATGACGTTACCTTTGCAGGAAAATAACCGGCCTATGAAACGTTATAACCTGGATGGCACTTTTTTTTATTGCCCGGTCGATTTAACTCTGTCGGTACTTGGCGGCAGATGGAAGGGATTGGTTTTCTGGAACCTGAGGGAAGGGCCAAAACGTTTTGGCGAAATGAAAAAGATTCTGGTTGGCATCAACGATAAAATGCTGACACAAGTGCTCCGGGAACTCGAGAAAAGTGGTGTCGTAAACCGGAAAGTATATGAAATTATTCCGCCTAAAGTAGAGTATTCCTTAACTCACGAGGGTAAAAACCTTCTGCCCGTTATGCAGCAAATGGCTGACTGGGGCGAGAAGTTTGAAGTGAAAAATGAAGTGTGAAAAGTGGAAAGTAAAAAACTGGAATCTGGTGACTGGAAACTTG
This sequence comes from uncultured Bacteroidales bacterium, assembly GCA_903913645.1. GTDB lineage: Bacteria > Bacteroidota > Bacteroidia > Bacteroidales > UBA4417 > UBA4417. Next base: position 22,209 of record CAIWMA010000355.1, read on the forward strand.
CCCTATCCTGTCAACTATTTTCTATTCACTATTCACTATTCACTTTTCCCTTTTCACTATTCACTTTTCACTATTCACTTTTCACTATTCACTTTTCACTATTCACTATTCACTATTCACTTTTCACTTTTCACTATTCACTTTTCACTTTTCACTTTTCACTTTTCACTTTTCACTATTTTATATATTTCCATACTAACTCCAGTAATTCCGCCTGGCTGATCGGTTTTGAAATATAGTCGTTACATCCGGCCTTAATGGCTTTTTCTCTTTCATTGGAAAAGGTATATGCAGTTTGAGCTATTATTACAACATCAGTGTTAAACTGCCTGATTAGCCTGGTGGCTTCATAACCGTCCATTTCCGGCATCTGTATATCCATCATAATAAGATCAATATCAGCGTGGCTGTGCAAGATGTCGATGGCTTCTTTTCCTGTTTTAGCATGAAAAAATTCGCGGCTTATTTTGCTCAATGCAATACTGATCAGCAAATCAGACGTTTCTTCATCTTCAGCAATCAATATTTTAAGTTTCCGGCTTTCATTAGATGGAACCGCAGGTGAGCCAGAAATAGTTTTGACCGGTTTCTCCCCGGTTTCTATGTGACCAGGAATAGTAAAAAAGAATTTTGAACCTACCCGTGGTTCGGATTCAATGCATAGGGTACTGTTGTGTTTTTCTATAAAATCCTTGCAGATTAACAGGCCAAGACCCGTGCTGAGTTCTCCCGAAGTTCCTTTACGGTTAGTATTTACATCGATGTTGAACAGATTGTCGACCATATCTTTACTCATACCTATACCTGTATCTTTTACAGCAAATTCAACTGCATCGTCGGGAAGGGACTTTGCCGATACCGTGATCTTTCCTCCTGTATTGGTATACTTCACTGCATTGGCAGTTAAATTGCGGATAATGCCTTCAAGCATATTTTCATCAGCAAAAACCACCAGGTCATCAGGAAAGTCGCAGTCAATTTCTATTCCCTTTTTTACAGACGCTTCATAGGCCAGGCTGGTAATTTCAAGCATTCGTGATTTTAATCCTAAATACTTTGGATTAAAAGTAGTTATGCCTCTTTGCATACGCGACCATTCCAGCAGGTTACCCAGTAAGCGGAACAGGTTGGTTGCCGACTTCTTCATCGCACCGGCAATTTTCTTTATGTCTTCCATCGACATGTTGGAGGATCCGTCGGCCATCAGTTCTGTTAATTCGAGGAATCCGTTAAAAGGGCCGCGCAGGTCGTGAGCAATAATGGAGAAGAATTTGTCTTTTTCTGCTATTTGCCTGCTTAATTCGATGGCATATTTCTGTAACTGCAGTTCAGTCTTTTTTCGTTCAGTAATATCTCTTACTATATTCATCAACGCGGGTTGGTTATGATAATTAATCATCACAACCTTAATTTCAACTTTTATCTCATGCCCGTCTTTATGTATAATAATGGTTTCAAAATCCGAAAACCCCTTGGTAAGCAGATCATTCATGCGTTTCTCCATTTTCTCCGGGGTAATATCCTTCTCAAATTCATTCGGAGTTAACAGTTTCATTTCTTCCCGGGTATACCCTACCATTTTTGCAGAGTTCTCATTCAGGTCAATAATATTTGATGGCGGACCTTCGGGGCTCATATTAAAAATAGTTATTCCGTCGGAATTTGCTTCAAAGAGTTCCCTGAATTTCAGTTCGCTCGCTTTTAACTCATCTTCTGCCTTTGAACGTTCGGTGATGTCGCGGCCGACAAATATCATTTTTGCCGGAATACCACCTGTACCTGGAATAACAGCACCATTGACTTCAAAATTAAAAGTACTTCCATCGGCACGTACACCTGAGTATTGATTGGGCCCTGTCTTTATACCCTGCATCATAAGCGATACATGTTCCGCTGCCCTTACCTTATCGGCAGGTACAAAAAAATCAGTGACCTTTTGCCCTATTAACTTTTCTTCAGTTTCGTACCCAAACATTTTTAATGCTGAAGGCGAAATCATCAGGGCCCTGCCTTCGCTATCCGCCACTGTAACATCATCAGGAGAGGCTTCGAGAATGGCCCGATACAGTGATTCGCTGGCCCGTAAAGCTTCTTCTGCCTGCCTGCGTTCCGTAATATCGTGCACCATACCAACGGAACGGATTATTTTGCCGGAAATATCCCTGATATGCTCGCATTTTTCATAAACGAAGCGAACCTCGCCGGTATGCCTTCGTATAACCCTGTGCTCCAGTTCATACCCATTTTTTCCTTCTTCCACCGAACTGAAATACGCTTTGTTAAGTGTATCACGATCATCGGGATGCACTGATTCGAGAAATGCTTCATGCGTAGCCCCAAACTCCTGTGGGTGTAATCCGAAAATCCTGTAAACCTCATCCGACCAGATCAGTGTTTCTGATTCCAGGTCTAATTCCCAACTGCCAAGGTGGCCCATAGCCTGGCTTTTATTGAGTCGTTCGCGGCTTTCGTTCAGTTTTTTTTCATCCAACTTACGCTGGGTGATGTCGCGGATAATTAACTGGACAGCTTGTTTGTTTTCGAACTTTTGAGGCATTGCTTTAACATCCACATCCACTTCGGTACCGTCGGGCCTGATAAACCGCTCTTCCATAACAGGCAAAACGATACCTTTTCCTTCAAACTCTTTCATCCGTTGCTCAACCGACTCGCGAAAGTCGGGATGAACAAACTGCAAAACCGGTTTCCCAAGAAGTTCCACGTTACTGGCAACATTCATCAAACGAAGGCATTCTTTATTTACAAAAACAATATTTCCCTTTGAATAAATGACAATGGCATCAGGCGAATTTTCTATTAACTCGCGGTATTTCAACTCACTTTCCAACAAAGCTGTTTCAGTATTTTTACGTTCGGTTATATCGACAATATATCCGGCAATCTGCATTTCCGGGCCTGGCAATAAAGCATCGGTGATCAGTACATAACACAGGGAACCATCCTTGCGCACATATTGTTTTTCGTAAGGTGTACATCTGCCGGTTTCTTGAATTTCACTAATGGCTTTTTCATCTGCAGGCAACCATTCAGGAGGTGTAATTTTACGCCAATCCACAATACCTGATTCAAAATCCGAGCGACTGTATCCAATTATATTCAGATAATAATCGTTAGTTTCGAGTATTTTGCCGCTTGTATCGGCAATAATAACACCTACAATATTTGAATCAATATAAGTGCGCAGACGGGAATGAGAAATCCGGATTTTTTCTTCTGCAAGTTTACTCTCTGTAATATCACGAATAATACCGATTAATTTTACCTGCTGATTCTGGTTATTAAGTTCCAGTTGTCCTATTCCATGAACCCAACGTTCTCGTTTATCATCAGGCCGAATGATTTTATACTCTTTATCAAATTTATTCTTTTTCAGCAATACTTCCTGAGTAAAATAATCTCTCATAACCTGCTGCCATTCAGGATGGATTATGGACACCCAGCCATCGAAAGTTTTAACAAAACCTGGCTCAATTCCCAGAACTGAATAGAGCGTTTCCGAGCCAAACCAACTGTTAGTAGCAAAGTCGATAGTATAGGAACCAAGCTTGGCAATTTCCTGTGATTGTTTTAAAAATCGCTCGCTTTGTATTAAACTTTCTTCTGATTTCCTGCGGTCGGTGATATCAACTGCAGCTACAAGACATTCTTCTTCCTGGGAAGCAATGGCCTGAAGTAAGACATATGTCGGATTAGTATTGAGTCCTTTGAGGGTGACTTCGCATGTTTCTTTTTCTGCACTTTCAAATACTTTACCAAGAAGGTGATTAAAAGCTGGTTTTGTATCTTCGGTAACAAAATTCCTGAACAGCTGATTTACCAGTAACGCCCTTCCCATACCCAATATGGCAGCCCCCCTGTGATTCAACAGGGTAATTTCGCCTAAGCGGTTGAGTGTATAGTATGCAGTTGGCGCAAAATCATATAATTGAGCGTATTTCTCGGTAGCAAGATCTGCTGACTGCTGCTTTGCCAGTTGTAGCTCTTCATTCTGCATTTCAAGCTCTACCTGGTGGACTTCCAATTCATGAATGAGCTTGGTTGTTTCGGCTTCCGACAATACTGAACCGCTGCTGGCCAGAGAATGTTTGAAAATTTCCTCCGCTTTTTGGCGAAGCAGAAGTGAGGCCTGAGTTGGATTAGTTTTCATGGAATAACAGATCTTAGCTTAGTTTATTCCCGGCGATTTACTATTGATTCCCAATAGCATGCTAATGAAAATCGTAATACTGTTCTTCGCCAGATTCAAATTCTATTTTGTACCATTATGTTTCAATATAGAAAGTTTTAAAACTCGATAATATCGTGTTATCAGAAAAAAATAGTTTTAACAGCATGAGAGTAACGCGCATTCATGTCAATTAAATTCAGGGTTCTGAGCTTAAATGTCCGAAAAGCAAAAAAATCGTGGAAAAGATACAAAACTTTTAAAACATGATTGTTTTATAAATACTCATTCTCTGAATTTTTATTGTCAGGACAGCAAAAAAAAGCATGATCCAACTACCTTTTAAGCTAACTTCTATTATTTCAAATAGTTATACTGTAAAATTATTTTCCTGTTTAGAAAAAGCCAGATGTGTTAATAAATATAACCTGAATAAAAATTTTTACATCATCAGCACTTTTGTGTTGTCGTACCACCGTGGTCATTCCTATAATGTAACTAATAATCCTGATCAAAAGGCATTTTAGCCCCTATTTAGCAGATTCTACGAGATTATACTTAGCTACTGTCGGAATTTTATAATTGAATTCATCAACTTCATTGTTAAATCCAGGTAATCGAATGATGGAAAATGGAAAACAACAAAGTGAATATTGAAAATGGCAAATTGAATATTGTAATTGGCAAATTGAATATTGAAAATGGCAAATTGAATGTTCAAAATGGCAAATTGAATATTCAAAATGGCAAATTGA